>NZ_JBFBGK010000035.1:0-67918 GCF_040684615.1 Streptomyces sp. NPDC089919 | reverse complement strand
GCAGTTCACACGTGTGATATACCAAACCCTCCGCCCGCGCGGGGCACACCCCAGCCCCGCCGGCGTTTGAGGCGCGGGGTCCGGGCCCGGGCCCGGCCGCTGCGCGGAGCCAGACCCCACCCCGCCCCTTCCCGAAACCGGTGGGCTCCGCCCCCGGAGCCCCCGTACCGCCGCTGCCGCGACGGTGCCCTCAAATGCCGGGCAGGCTGGGTAGGCCCTCCTACCGCCGCTGCGCGCCGGTGCGCTCAAACGCCGCGCGGCTGGGTGCGCCGGACCATCGCGGTCGCCTCAAACGCCGGCGGGGCTGGTAGGGGGACGGCGGGGCTCCGCCCCGGACCCCGCGCCTCAAACGCCGGCGAGGCTGGATATGCCGGGCGGAGCCCGGACCCGCACCGCCGCTGCGCGACGGTCGCCTCAAACGCCGGCGAGGCTGTGAGGGGACGCCCGCATAGCCGTAAGCCCTCATCTGGCTGCCGGGGTGCGGTCTGGTTCGACGGGGTCGGGGAGGGTGCCGTCCTGGCGTTGGGCGGGGGTGCGGGGGGTGGCGCGGGGGGTGCGGCGGCGTTGGGGCGGGACGCCGCGCAGGGCGCCCCGGAAGCGGCGTACGCCCTTGTCCGCGCCGCGGCCGAGGAAGGCGGCGGCCATGCCCAGGAAGGGCCGCGGGTCGTCGGCCGAGAACCACGCCGCCTCCACCGGGCCGGCGCCGCGCCGGGCCACCGCGCGCGGAGCCTTGAGGGCGGCCAGCAGGGCGTAGTTCTCGGCCACGAAGACCCGGCCGGGACCCCCGGTCCTGGCGGGTACCCGCTGCCCCGTCAGGTCCCGGTACAGGGCCTGGACGACGTCCAGCCCGGCCGCGTCGGTGAAGAGCCGGAACTGCGCCCCGGGCCGCGGGTTGAAGTCGAGCAGCCGCAGCCCGCCCCGCTCGTCGCGGCGGAAGTCGAGGTCGAGGATGCCCCGGTAGCCCAGCCGTTCGGCCAGCCGCAGCCCGGCCGCCTCCACCGCCGGGTCCGGCAGCCAGCGGCCGACCGCGGTCAGGCCGGTGCGCACCGGCCAGGACAGCTCCTTGCGGCCGGAGCCGGCCAGCAGCGGCCGGCCGTCCCCGGTGAAGCAGCCGTGGAAGAACCAGTCGGTGTCCGGGCCGCCGGGCAGGAACCGCTGGAGCAGCAGCGGGCTGCCGGCCTCCTCGTGCCGTTCGTAGAGCCGCCGGGCCGCGGCGGCGGTGCTGATCAGGGTGGTGCTGCGCAGCCCGGTGCCGCCGGGCAGCAGCCAGGGCCGGCTCCACTTCGCGACCACCGGCAGCCCCAGCCGCCAGGCGGCCTCGGCGGCCTCGGCGGCACTGGCGGGGACCACGGTCTCGGGGTGGCCGATGCCGTGCCGGGCGCAGAGCGCGGCCAGCTCGGCCTTGTCCGCGACCCGGGCCGGCAGGTCGTCCGGCTGGTCGGGGACGAGGAAGCGGCCGGCCAGCAGCGGGGCGATCCGGGAGACCGTGATCGCGCTGAGGTCGTCCATGGCGAACAGCACCGCGGGGCGCCCGATCCGTTCGGAGATCCCGGCCAGCCGGTCGAGCAGCGCGTCGGGGGTGGGTTCCCCCTCGGGGCCCCGGTGGGCCGCGCTCAGGTAGCGGGAACGGGCGACCGGACCGCCGTCGGCCTCGACCACGGCGTGCACCTCGACGCCGCACCGGCCCAGGGATCTGACGGCGCCGAGGGTGCCGTGGTGGAAGGGGTTCCGGTCGAGCCTGAGCAGAAGTGCGGGCACATCGGTGGCGAACGCGTGCATGGGAACGGTGTCTTTCACCTAGTCGGACCAAGCGGGAGGTGTTGGCAGTCGCGAATGGCCTACCAACGGGCCATCAGACAGGCCATTAGTCACATGAGATGCCTAACGTCTTTGCTAAGCGCATCGATTCAGGAAGCTCGGGAGACGCCATGTCCAATCCACGCCGCAGGCTGGCGAGCACCTGCATCGGCACGGTCACGGCCGGCCTGCTCGCCACCGGTGCCGCCATCGCCGCACCCGAGGACGACTCTGGAGGGAAGTCCGCCACCGCCGTCGGCGCCTACCTGCACTACGGGTCGCCCGGCGTCCAGCGGATCGAGCAGTTGTCCGGCTGGCTGGGCGGCACCGAACTGCGGGTCGGACACACCTATTTGCCGGGCGACGCCTGGTCGAACATCGAGGGCGCGCCGGACTTCCTGCGCAGCTGGGCGAAGTGGCGCAAGGCCAAGGACGACCGGCTCTTCGTCCTCAACGTCCCGATGCAGGAGAACAACGAGGGCCAGGTACCGGACTACGAGGTCGCCCGGCTGATCAAGGCCGGCGCCGACGGACGCTTCGACGAGCACTTCGAGAAGCTCGCCCGGCGGCTGGTCGACCTCGGCGTGCCGGACACGGTGATCGTGCTCGGCTGGGAGATGAACGGCATCACCTACACCCACCGCTGCGGCCCCGACCCGGAGAACTGGAAGGCGTACTGGAAGCGGATCGTCACGGCGATGCGCTCGGTGCCCGGGCAGGAGTTCCGCTTCGACTTCGCGCCCAACCGCGGCACCGACGCCATCGGCTGGACCCGCTGCTACCCCGGTGACGACGTGGTCGACATCGTGGGCATGGACTCCTACGACCAGGGGCCCGGGAACACCTTCGACGAGCAGGTCAGCCAGCCGTACGGGCTCCAGCAGCACGTGGACTTCGCCAAGGCGCACGGCAAGCGGATCTCGTACCCCGAGTGGGGGCTCTTCCGGCACGGGGACAACCCGGAGTACATGCGCCGGATGCTGGAGTGGATCGACGAGCAGAAACCGCTCTACCACACCATCACGGACTACTGTCCGCACGGCGTGTGGCAGTGCAACCAGAACCCGCGCTCCTCCAAGGTCTTCCGGCAGATGCTGTCGAAGAAGCCCGGCCCCAAGCCGGAGCCGAGCATCCCGCCGATCCCGACGCCCCCCGTCCCGACGCCCCCCGTCCCCACGCCGCCGATCCCGACACCACCCGTCCCGACCCCGCCGGTCATCACCCCGCCGGTGGTCACCCCGCCGGTCGTGACGCCCCCGGTGGTCACGCCCCCGGTCGTCACCCCGCCCGTGGTCACACCGCCCGTGGTCACACCGCCGGTCGTCACTCCCCCGGTCGTCGACCCGACCCCGGTCGGGCCCGAGCCCACCCCGCCGGTCGTCGAGCCCTCGCCGGAGGTCAGCCTGCCGCCGGTGCCCACCAAGCCCCCGGTCCCGACCAAGCCGCCCGCCCCGACCAAGCCCCCGGTCCCGACGAAGCCGCCGGTCACCCCGAAGCCGCCGAAGCCGAAGCCGCCCGTCAACCAGCGCGAGTGGTGCCTGCCGATGGACTTCGGCGACTGGCTCAACAGCTTCGTCGGCCAGCGGAAGGTCTGCTGGACCTGGGACTGGAACGACGGCACGGACTGGGACAAGGGCAAGGACACCGGCAAGGCCGACGACAGCTGGTGGCCCTTCTAGGGCCACCGGCCCGGCCGGACCCGGGCGCCCGGCGGGCGAGTGCGCGAGCCTCACCGCCGGGCGCCTTCCACGCGCCACTCGTTGAGCCGCGAGCGCCAGTCCCGGGCGGCCGGCAGCGCCTCGCGCAGCGCGCTCACCGCCCGCTCGCGGCCCGCCACCTGGGACTCGTACATCCGCAGCAGCGGCAGGTGCGAGGACCGGGCCAGCAGGAAGCGGCGGTTGACGACCGTGGTCGGCCGCCAGTGGTTCTTGTACGGTTCGCTGCCCCGCAGCAGGCTCAGCACGCCCCGGCCGCGCTCATGGGCGTGCCGGGCCTCGTGCCGCAGCAGCATGGTGACCACGTCCACCTTCTTCGCCCGCAGCTCCGGGTCGGCGCCGTAGAGGTAGCCGCCGCTCAGCCCGGCCGACAGCAGCGTCACGCTGGCCGCCACCACCCGGCCCTCCAGCCGGAACTCGGTCAGCCGGGCGTCCCCGCTGCGCACCATCCGCCGGGTGGCCCGGGTCAGGTGCTCGGCGAACCGGGGCCGGACGTGCTCGGGGGTGACCCCCCGGCCGCGCCACTGCGCCTCGTGGAGCCGCAGCAGGGTGCGCACGCTGTCCGGCACCTCGTGCTCGGAGACCTGGTGCTCCTCGATGCCCAGCGCGTCGATCTTGCGGGCCTTGGCCCGGGTGCGCTGGGCGCCGGCCGCGGGCATCCGCTTGACCAGGTCGTCGAAGGACAGCACGGGGAACTCGGCACAGGCCGAGTCGGACAGCTCGCCGTGCACCCCCGGCCAGTGCCGGACCAGTTCCTCGGCCGCCCCGCCCGGCCGCACCTCGCGCAGGTCCACCACCGCGCCCCGGGCGGCCCGGTGCAGCCCCCGGGCCAGCGCGGGCAGCACGGCCGCCGCGTGCGCCGCGTCCACCAGGACGTCGCAGTAGTCGGTGATGCCGCCGCCCAGCGGCACCAGCAGCGGGAACGGCCGGTGCACCAGCGTCAGCGGGGCCGCGCCGACCAGCTCCCCCGCCCGGCGCACCAGCACCACCCGCAGCCGGCCCTCCCGGCCGTACGAGAGCCACCACGAGTGCAGCCACGCGTGGCTCTGGAACGGCGTCGCGGCCGGGCAGGCGCGCACCAGCCGGCCCCACTGCTCCTCGAGCGCGGCGAACTGGCGGGGGTCGCGGCAGAGGGTCACCGACAGCTCCCGGGGCCCGGGGCCGGCCTGGGCCCCCGTGGAGCCGCCCGTCATCGCACCGGCTCCTTCTCCTTCACGGCGGCGGCCGCGGCGGCGTCGGCGGCGCCTGCGTGGGCCGGTCCCGGCACGGAGGTCACCGCGGTCAGCGGCACGGCGGCCGGCTCGGCGGCGAGCGCGGCCGGGCCGGTGCGGCGGCGGCCCCCGGGCCGGGCCAGCAGCACCAGCCCGCCGACCAGGCCGCCCGCGCAGAGCCCGACGGCGCCGCTGACCGGCGCGGACGGGGAGGCGGCCTCGGTCGGCGCCACCGCCTGGTTGAACAGCAGCAGCTGGACGCCGGTGTTCTTGGCGGCCTGGTTGCTGCTCAGCGTCAGGGCGTCGGCGACCGCGTTGGCGATGTCGGCCGCCTCCGCGGGGCTGCCGGAGGTGCCGGTGACCGCGATCATCGGCGAGTCGGGCGAGGTCTCGGTACGGACCCGGGTGCGCAGCGTCGCCGCCGGCACCCCGGCGCGCGGCTGCGCGTACGCGAGGGTGGAGCTGCTGGTGGCGATCCGGCCGTAGGCCTGGGCGAAGCCGAGGGCGGTGGCCGGCTCGGTCTTCTCGTCCGGGACGGCCACGACATAGCTGGTGGCGGCGTACTCGGGGGCCTTGAGGACCCCGTACGCGGCCCCGGCCGCCAGCCCGAGGAGGGCGGCGGCGGGCAGCGGCCACCACGCGGGCGGCGGCAGCAGGCGGCGGCGCCCTCTGTGCGGCCGGCGCTCGGCGGGGCCGTCCGGCCGGGGCGCGTTCTTGACGTTCTTGGGGGCGTGCGGCTCGGCCATCTTCGGCTGCCTTCCTCGGAGTCGGGGGTGGTGCGGGGGAAGTGCGGGGACTGCGGACGGTTCGGGGCGCGGGCGCCTCAGCGCGGCGCGGGCGGCCCCCCGGAGGGCGCCCGGGGCGCGCCGGCCGGGGCCGGGACGCGGACCGGGGACAGGGCCCGGGCGTAGACGTCGAGGAGGCGTTCCGCGCTGTGCGCGATGTCGTAGCGGCGGACCACCGGGGGCGGCGGCAGCCGGTCCGCGCCGGCCGTCCGCCGGCCGGCCAGCGCGGCGGTCAGCTCCTCGGCGCCCGGGCCGATCCGGCGGGCGCCGGGGGCCTGTTCGGCCGGCAGGTCGTCGATGGCGGGGCAGGTGACGTGCAGTACCGGCAGCCCGGCGGCCAGCGCCTCCACCACCGCCAGCCCGAAGGCCTCCTCGCGGGAGGGCGAGACGAAGACGTCCATGGCGGCCAGCAGCGCCGGGATCCCGGGGGTGCGGCCGTCCGGGCCGTCGCCGAGCGGGTCCCGCTCGCCCAGCAGGTGGATGCGCTCCTCGGCGCCCAGCTCGGCGGCGAGCCGGCGCAGCGCGGCCCGCTCGGGGCCCTCCCCGGCCAGGACCAGGTGCGCCCCGGGCAGCGCGGCGACGGACCGGACCAGGACGTCGAAGCGCTTGCCGGGCACCAGCCGGCCGACCCCGCCGACCACGAACGCGTCCGCGGGCAGCCCGGTGCGCGCCCGGGTGGCCGCGCGCACCCGCGGGTCGAAGCGGAAGCGGACCGCCTCGATGCCGTTGGGCACGACGTGGATCCGGGCCGGCGGCACCCCCCAGCCGCGCAGCCGGTCGGCGACGGTGTCGGAGACCGCCACGGTCGCCGACCCCAGCCGCTCGCTGGCCAGGTAGAGGGCGCGGACCCCGCCGCTCAGCGGCCGGCCCTCGATCTCGGCCTCGCCCAGGGAGTGTTCGGTGGCCACCGTCGCGCCGACGCCGGCCAGCCGGGCGGCCAGCCGCCCGTAGACGCAGGCCCGGTAGAGGTGGGTGTGCACCAGGTCGTAGCGGCCCTGCCGGATGAAGCGGACCAGCCGGGGCAGCGCCCGCAGGTCCCGGTTGCCGGTCATGCCGAGGTGTTCCACCCGGACGCCGTCGGCGCGCAGCCCCTCGGCCACCGGGCCCGGGTTGGTGAGCGTCAGCACCTCGCACTCCATGGGCAGGTGCCGCAGCAGCAGCCGCAGTTGCTGTTCGGCGCCGCCCACGCCCAGTCCGGTGATGATGTGCAGGGCCTTCACCCGGCGGCCCCCCGCAGGTGCGCGGCGAGGTGCCGCAGCCGCTTGACGCGCAGCCGCAGCGGGCCGTCGGCCTGGCTGACGTGGGTACGGGGCATCGCGTACGGGCCGGTGAGCCGGCCCGGGTCGATGGCCACCGCGTAGGCGTAGCCGGCCGCCCGGGCCGCCTCGGACACCTTCCGGTCGACGGTGCCGTACGGGTAGCAGAAGCCTTCGGGCGTGGTGCCGGTGAGCTCGCGGACGGCCTCCCGGCTGCCGGCTAGCTCCTGCTCGAGGACGTCGTCGGGGACCGCGGTGAGGTCCTGGTGGAGCAGGCCGTGCGAGCCGACCTCCATGCCGGCGGCGGCGACCTGCCGGATCCCGGCCGCGGTCAGCAGTGGCTTGCGGGGGCCCAGCGGGTCCCAGACGTTGTCGGTGCCCAGCCGGCCGGGCAGCACGTACACCGTGGCGGTGCACTCGTAGCGGCGCAGCAGCGGCAGGGCGTGGGCGGTGAAGTCGGCGTAGCCGTCGTCGAAGGTCAGGCCGACCAGCCCGGCGCCCCGGCCGGCCGCGCGGGCGGCCCGCAGCTCGGCCACCGAGACCCCGCGCAGGCCCTGGGCGCGCAGCCACAGCAGCTGGGCCTCCAGGGCCTGCGGGGTGACGGTGATGCCGTACGGGTCCTCGGCCGGGTCGGTGAACTCGGCGACGGAGTGGTACATGAGCACCCAGGGGGTCCTGGGGGCGCGGGCGGGCTTCGAGCGGGCGGGCGGCACGGGCCGCGCGGCGCTGGGCGTCGCCGTGTCAGCGGACATGACGGAACCTCTGGGTGATCGTGGCGGGCAGGGAGGTGTCATCGAGGGCCTGCATGGCCATGCCGGCGGCCCCGAACATGGCCGGGACGAGGAAGCAGCCGAGGGCCGCGCTGAGCAGCGGGTCGGGGATCATCGGGCCGGCCAGCCAGCCGGTCCCGCAGGCGGCCGCGGCGGCCAGGCCGAGCCGGGCCAGGCTGACGGCCACCCGGCGGACCTGGATGGCGATGACCCGGGAGCCGATGCCGTACAGGAGGAGCGCCGCGGTGGTGGTGATGCCGGCCGCGTTGGCGGCGGCGATGCCGTAGGTGCCCCACCAGCCCACGGCGAAGGCCCCCGCCACGATGTTCACCAGCAGTCCGGCCGCCATCGCGGCGGCCGGGAACCACATGGGTTTCGCGGTGGAGAAGAAGGGCCGGGACAGCGCGCCCACCAGGCAGTGGCCGAGCAGCCCGAGCGCGTAGACGCGCATCACGGAGGCGGTGGCCAGGGTGTCGGCGTGGGTGAAGGCGCCCCGCTCGAAGAGGACTTCGATGATCTGGGGGGCGTACCCGATCACCAGCGCGGTGCCCACCAGCACGGCCAGCGAGGCCAGCGCCAGGTCCTGCTCCACCCGGCGGCGGGCCTTCTCGCGCTCGCCGCCGGCCATGGCCTGGGCGACGACGGGGAAGGTGACCGTGCAGATCATCAGGGAGAGCACCATCGGCATCTGCGCCACCTTCTGGGCGTAGTTGAGGTGCGAGATGGCCCCGGGCGGCAGGGCGGCGGCGAGGAAGCGCTCGACCAGGACCTGCGACTGCCGGGAGACCGCGAAGACGATCACCGGGGCGAGGGTGCCGACGGCCAGCAGGGTGGGCCGGTCCCGGTCCCGCGCCGGCCGGGCCGCGCGGGGCACCCGGGGGACCCGGCCGCGGGAGCCCAGTCCCACGTGCCGCAGGAAGGCGGGGAGTTGGACCAGGGCCATCAGCACGCCGCCGACCGCCACCCCGGCCGCCGCCGCCCGGACGCCCCACGCCGCGTGCAGGGCGAGCATCGTGGCGATGATGCCGGTGTTGTACGCGACGTAGATCGCGGCCGGGGGCAGGAAGGAGCGGTGGGCGCGCAGCGCGGCGCTGAAGTAGCCGGCGACGCCGAAGGTGAGGACGGTCAGCGCGGTCAGCCGGGTGCACTGGACGGCCTCCTCCGGGTCGGGCAGACCCGGCGCGAGCACCCCGACCACCAGGGGGGCGGCGATCACCAGCAGCGTGGCGACCACCGCCAGCACCACGAGCAGCCGCGGCAGGGTGGCCCCGACCAGCAGCCGCACCGGGTCCTGGGCGCGGGCCTCGCGGCGGGTCAGCCCGGCCCGGGAGGCGGCCCGGCGGGCCAGGGCATGGCTGAAGGCGGGCACCATGAGGAGCGCCATGGCGTCCTCGATGAGCAGGGTGGAGGCCATCTCCGGGACGGTCCAGGCGATCAGGAAGGCGTCGCTGTCGTGCCCGGCGCCGAAGAGGTGCGCGATGGTCTGGTCGCGGACCAGCCCGAAGACGGCCCCCGCCACGGTCAGCCCCGCCGTCACGGCCGCCGCCTTGGCGAGGAACTTCCCCAGCCGCGGCGCCCCTTCGCCGTCCTCCCCCGTGCCCGCCGGCCCGGTGCCTCCGGCCCCGGCCGCGTTCGCGGCGGCGGGGCCCGGGGGCCGAGCCCCCGGCAACGGCGCCGCGGGCGTCGTCTCCGTCACGCGACCGCCGCACCTTCGCGGGCCTCGCGCGGGACCGGGCCGGGGCCCGCCACGGGAGCGGGGGCCGGGGCCACCGGCCCGAGGGCCCACCACGCGGCCATCCCGATGATCACACCCGTCAGGACCGTGGACGGCCCGCCGATGTCCGCGTACAGGAAGTCCGTCAGCTGCCACACCAACAGCCCCACCGCCACCAGCCCGCAGTCCCGCATCCCGCGGGCCTCCGGGTCCGGCCGCAGCGCCCGGCGGATCCCGGCGACCAGCAGCGCCGCCCAGCCGCCGGCCAGCGCGAGCAGCCCGGTCAGCCCCTGCTCGCTGAGGACCAGCAGGTACATGTTGTGCGGGGAGAGCAGCGGCTGGCGCAGGAAGGCCTGGCCGGCGCCCGCGGTGTCGCTGCCCGAGGAGAGGCCCAGCGAGGAGTGGCCGTCGCGGTTGGCCGGGAAGCCCTTGAGGCCCACCCCGGCGGCCGGGTGCTCCCGCCACATCGACTCGGCCGCGGCCCACATCGTGTACCGGTCCGTCACGGACTGGTCGGGGGCCGAGCTGACCTGGGTGATGCTGGCCAGGCGTTCGGTGACCATCTCGGAGCCGACCCCGAAGCCGCCCACCAGCACCACCCCGGCGGCCACCAGCGCGGCCAGCGTGCGCACCGCCCGGCGCACCCCGGACAGCAGCATGACCAGCAGCGAGGCCCCGGCGGTGGCGATCCAGGCGCCCCGGCTGAAGGACAGCACCAGCGGCACCACCAGCGCCGCCGCGCCGGCCGTGGCCAGGGTCCGGGTGCGCGGGCCGGGCCCGGTCGGGGCCAGCGCCAGGGCCGCCGCGATGACCAGCCCGTACGCGACGACGGTGGCCATGCCCATCACGTCGCCGGGCCCGAAGGTGCCGACCGCCCGGACGTCCGCGCCCTGGTACGAGGCACCCGTGTGGGTGGCGTACTGGACCACGCCGACGGCGCCCTGCACCAGGGCGAGCACCACGAAGCAGCCGGCCGCCAGCCGGAACTCCCGCGCGTCGCGCACCAGGAGCACCACCGCGGCGGGCACCAGCAGGAAGACCTGGAGGTAGCGCACGAAGCCGGGCAGCGCCGCGTACGGGTCCCCGGCGGTGACGGTGGACACCGCCAGCCCGACCGCGGGCAGGCCCAGCACCAGCGCCCCGAGCGGCGACAGCGGGCGGACCCGGCCGCGCAGCGCCTGCACCGCGCAGGCGAACACCAGCAGCAGCGAGGCCGCGTCGGCCGGGGTGACCTTGCCGGAGGCGGTGGCGTCACCGGCCGGCACCGGGACCAGGAGCAGCAGGACGGTCGCGGCCAGCGGCAGCAGCGGCCAGTGCCGGCGCAGCAGCGCCACCGGCTCGGCGGGGTACCCGGCGGGGTACGGCGGGCGGGTCAGGGTCGGCGCGGCGCTGCTCATGGTCAGCTGCCCCCCAGGCGGAAGCGGAAGAAGGAGGCCGCGGTGCGGGCCAGGATCCACAGGTCCTGCCAGAGCGACCAGGTGTCGATGTAGTGGTTGTCGAAGCGGGCCCGGTCCTCGATGGAGGTGTCCCCGCGCAGGCCGTTGATCTGGGCCAGTCCGGTGATCCCCACCGGCATCCGGTGCCGGGCCTCGTAGCCCGGGTGCAGGCTGCTGAACTTGGCGACGAAGAAGGGGCGTTCGGGCCGCGGGCCGACCAGGCTCATGTCACCCCGGACCACGTTCCACAGCTGCGGCAGCTCGTCGAGGGAGGACTTGCGCAGCAGGCTGCCGACCCGGCTCATGCGGTGGTCGCCGGCGACGGTCCAGCGGGTGGCGGACTCGTGCTCGTCGGCCCGCAGGGTGCGGAACTTCAGCAGCGTGAAGGGGCGGCCGTAGAGGCCGACGCGCTCCTGCCGGAAGATCACCCCGGGGCCGTCGGAGAGCCGGACCGCCAGCGCGCACAGGCCCATCACGGGCGCGGCGACGACCAGGGCGAGGGCGGCCAGCGAGCCGTCCATCAGCCGCTTGACGGCCCGCTCGGCCGGCCGGGCCGGCCGCGGCAGCAGCGGCTGCACGGCGTGGCCCCACAGGTGGTCGAAGGGCTGGGCCAGCCGCATGCCGGTGACCTTGGCGGTGCCGGCCGGGTCGGCGAGCCAGAGCCGGCAGCCGTGGTCGTGGCAGAGCCGGACCAGTGCGGCGGTCCGCTCGTCGGCCTCCGGGGGCCGGGTGAGCACCGCGTGCCGGACGGAGTTCTGGATGACCGCGCGCCGCACGTCCTCGTGGGTGGTGAGCACCGGCAGCGGCAGCGCGGCGGCGCCGTCGGCGTCGAGCGCCGGGTCGGCCAGGCCCACCGGCCGCAGTCCGTACTCGCGCCGGGCGAGCAGGGCGTCGGCCACCTGCCGGGCCCCGGCGGCCGGGCCGACGACCAGCGCGGAGCCGGGGTTGCGGACCGCGGACCGGCGCCGCAGCAGGTTCACGCAGCCGCGCCCGGCGCAGGCCAGCACGGTCTGGAGGGCCACCGCCAGGGCCAGCGCGGCCCAGCCCAGCGCCCGGGCCGGGTCGAGGGCGGCGACCACGGCGGCCGCCGCGCACCAGAGCGCCGCCGACCGGCCCAGCAGCGTGGGGAGTTCGAGGAGCGCGGCGGGCGCCAGGCGGGGCCGGTAGAGACCCGCCTGGGCGTGCAGCGCGGCCAGCGCCACCGCGATCGGCCCGGCCGCCTCCCGCGGCCAGTCCAGCCCCGGCACGGCCGCGGTGGTGGCCAGCGCGGCCAGCGCGTCCACGGTCAGCAGCGGGAGCACCCCGGCGTGCCGGCGGGCCCGCTGCGGGCGGACCGCGGGGCGGGCCTGGTCGGCCCGGGGGCCGCGCGGCGGGTGGATCGAGGTCACCGAACGGCGGACGGCCGTGCCGCCGGTCCCGTTCCGGCCGGCCTGTGGCGCGTGTGCGCTGTCCATGGTCATCGGCTGTTGCGCTCCTGGTTCAAGGGCCGGGGCAGGCCCAGCAGTTCGTGGTACAGGCCGGTGACCGCGGCCGTGGTCCGGCGCACGTCGAACTCGGCACGGGCGTGCTCCTGGGCCTGGCGCCCCAGGGCGTCGAGCCGCTCCGGGCCGGACAGCAGCCGGCCGAGCGCCTTGGCCAGCGCCGTCGGGTCCTCCGGCGGTACGAGGCACAGGGGCGCCTGGCCGGGCGGCAGGCTCTCGCGCGCCCCGCTGACGTCGGACACCACGACCGGGCGGCCACAGGCCATGGCTTCGAGCGGAGCGAGCGCCATCCCTTCCCAGCGCGACGGCAGTACAACGAGATCGGCGGCCCGAAGCCACGGCCTGATGTCCGCGGCGGCTCCCGCGAAGAGCACGCCGGGCGGGGCCGCATGGCGCAGCCGGGGCCCGTCGGGGCCGTCGCCGACGAGCACCAGCCGGGCGGTGGGGGCGGTGGCGTTCACCTCCGGCCAGGCGCGCAGCAGCAGGTCCTGGCCCTTCTGCTGGCAGAGCCGGCCGACGCAGACCACGAGGGGGCCCTGGGGCGCGGAGGTGGAGAGCAGCGGCAGGCCGGCCCGGGCGACGGCCCGCTCGTCCCCGTCGCCGGGGCGGAAGTGGTCGAGGTCCACGCCGTTGCGGACCACCGCCCAGCGGCCGGCGATGCCGGCCGCCTCGCCCTCCCGGCGCTCGGCCTCGCTGACGCAGAGCACCCGGTCGGCCCAGCGGGCGCCCAGCCGCTCCCAGCGCAGGGCCAGGGCCGCGGTGGTGCCGCCGACGGCGTCGAAGGACCAGGCGTGCGGCTGGAAGACGGTGGGCGGGGTGCCCCGGGCGGCGATCCGCCCGGCCAGTCCGGCCTTGGCGCTGTGCGCGTGCAGCACGTCGGGGCGTACCCGGGACAGCAGCCGGGCGGCGGCAAGGGTCTCGGCGGCCAGGGTGGGGCCGGGGGCGCGGGTGGCGCGCCAGGTCAGGACCTCGGCGCCGGCCTCCCGGGCGGCGTCGGCGAGGACCCCGCCGGGCGGGCAGGCGACCAGGGCCCGCAGGCCCTCCCGGGTCTGGGCGCGGACCAGGTCGGTGACGACCCGGGCCACTCCGCCCTCCACGGGCTGGACGAGGTGGAGGACCGTCAGCCGGCGGCCGGCGGTCGGCGTGTCTGACTGCACGAGGCGCGATCTCCGTACGACTCAGCGGCGCGCGTCTGCCTGTACGAAGAGCACGCCGAGGAAATGACCCTGGTTTTCCGCCTCGAACCTGAATTTCAGGTTGTGGGCGCCGTCGGACAGTGCGGGACTCAGATCGAACACGTCCGCGTCATATCCGAGATTGTTCATGTGTTCGGGCTGTCGCCTGAAAGTAGTACGACCGAATTCTGTGATCGTAGAATTCATCACATCATTGAAAGGGTTTTCCGCATCACTCACGGACAACCGCCGACCACTGTCGGCCGTCACGGTGAGTGAGTCCCCGAGGACCCCCCGGTCCCCGTCGTAGCCGACCACCCCGACCCGGCCGGGCGCCCCCGGAGGGACGTTGAGCCCGGTCAGCTCGACCGTCCGGCCGCTGTCCGGACCGTCCTCCGGCTCCGGGCCGCCGGCCCCGCGCAGCGCGGTGAAGCCGTCCCAGAGCGACAGCCGGCGCAGCGGCTCGTCCGGCTTCTCGTACGCCGCCACCAGCGTCCAGCCGCCCCAGGCGCCCACGTCCGAGTGGCCCCGGGCGATGTTGACCTGGGCGACCGTCCACAGTCCGGCGCCGAACCGCCGTACCAGCGGGGTGACATCGGCCGAGGCCTGGTAGGCGTCGCTGCCGTCCGCGGTCCGGTGGCCGACCCTGGTGTCCGCCAGCACTTCCTTGTACGCGCCGCCCGGCTCGGCGATCAGCACCCGGCCGTTGTCCTCCGGCGGCTTCTGCTCGCCCACCCGCAGGTTGCCGCCCCAGTAGAGCCGGGCGTAGGTGATCCGGGCGCCGGCCGGCACCAGCAGCTCGGCGCGGGTGGAGTTGTAGGTGTTCGGGTCCCGGTCCAGGTCGCTGTAGAACATGTAGAACTCGGAGTTGACGCCCGCGGCCCCCTGCCGGACCGCCCCGCAGGGCTCGGCGTCCGGGTCCTCCCGGCGGTCGCAACTGATGCCGGAGTTGGACGCCCGTACGAAGCCGCCGTGCTGGACCGCCGCGTAACGCTGGGTGAAAGGGATCTCGGGCATTTCGGCCGGTGCGGAGACGGCGCCGGCCGCCGGAAGGGCCAGGGAAAAGCCCAGGCCGGCGACCAGTGCCAGGGTGCGGAAGGTCGTGCGCCCGGTCGACTTCGAAGCCTCCGACATGACCCGGTCTCCATTTTCGATCAAGGCGTCAAAACAGGAGTGCACTTTGTCAGAAATCAGGAGGGAAATCACGCCGGACTCGCTCGTACGGCCTTTTGGGCGATCGTGCGCAACCTCGGGACGGGGACGTCGTTATGCGGGTGCACCATTGTTCGAACCGAAAGGAAATCCGAGATGAAGAAGACGCTGATCCGCACCTCGACCCTCGCCGTCGCGGGCGCCGCGATCGTCATGGGCGGCGCGGGCCTGGCCGCCGCCCACGGCGGTGGCGCGGACGGCAACGGCGCCTTCGCGGCCGGCTACGCGGCGGAGTCCCCCGGCGTCCTCTCGGGCAACCTCGTCCAGGTCCCGGTCCACGTCCCGGTGAACGTCTGCGGCAACACCGTGAACGTCATCGCGCTGCTGAACCCGGCCTTCGGCAACACCTGCGTCAACAAGTAGCCGGCCGCCCTGGCCGCAGGCGCAGGCCAGGGCCTCGGGCTCCCTGCTCGTGCCGCCATTCGGGTGAAGGGTCGCAACCCAAACCCGGGCCGGGCAGTTGATCCGGTTGCTCCTGTACCGGGCAATCCTCAGAAAAGGGACGACAGTGATCAAGAAGATGATGGCCACGGCAGCGGTCGCGGCTTCGGTCGTGGGCGTCGGGGCGGCCATGGCCCCGCAGGCGATGGCGATCGGCAACGACGGTGGCGTCAACACCGTCAACGGCAACGGCGCCTCCCAGATCTACGGCAACCAGTCCACCTACGGGAACATGAGCCCGCAGATGGCGCTGATCCAGGGCTCGCTCAACAAGCCCTGTGTCGCCCTGCCGGTCAAGGGCAACGTGCAGTCCGTGCTGGCCCTGGTCAACGTCGGCGTCCAGGACATCCCGGTCCTGTCCGCCCCGCAGACCCAGCAGTGCACCGAGAACTCCACCCAGGCCAAGGGCGACGAGCCGCTCTCGCACATCCTGGACAACATCCCGGTCCTGTCGGGCAACGGCGCGGTCAAGAGCTAGTTCGGACCGCCCCGCGCCACGAGGCCGCCGCACCCTCCGGGGCGCGGCGGCCTCGTCGTCTTCCGGCGCAAAAACGCTTCTTGAATAGTCCGGACAAATGCCGGACTAATTGCCGCACACGGGCCTTGCGGGCATTGGAGTGAAATCCCCGGAGTCCGACCCGATAGCGCGGTTTCCTTTTCCGGAACCCCTCGTTAATCAACTCGCAGCGGTGTTGCACGGACAGGAAACTGGGGTGCGCAACGCGAGAGTCGTGTATGCGGCAAAACACCTCTGCGGGAAGGAATGAAAATGAAGTACACGAAGGCTCTCACCGTCGTCGCCGGTGCGCTGATGGTCGCCGGTGCCGCCGCCCCCGCCATGGCCGACTCCGCGGCCGAGGGCAAGGCCGTCGGCTCCCCCGGCGTCCTCTCGGGCAACCTCGTCCAGGTCCCGGTCCACGTCCCGGTCAACGTCTGCGGCAACACCGCGCAGCTGGTCGGCCTGCTGAACCCGTCCTTCGGCAACACCTGCGTCAACGACTGACGACGCTCCCGCGTCCTCGCCCGCTAGGGCAAACCTCCTCGGGGTGGCCTCGGAGTGCACGGCGGTGCACTCCGAGGCCACCTTGAATTACCGCACCGGCCGCAGCGCCGGAGACAGGGAAGGACCCATGCGACAGGTACTGAGCCGACAAGTACTGAGCAAGGGCGTGCTCACCGCGGCGGCGGCCTCCAGTCTGCTCTCCTTCGGCACCGGGGCCGCGTACGCCCACGGCGCCACCTCCGAGGTCTCGCACTCGCCGGGCGTGCTGTCCGGCAACAGCGTCTCGGTACCGGTCACGGTGTCCCCGAACGTGTGCGGCAACTCGGTCGACGCCGGCGCCGCGCTCAACCCCTCGATGGGCAACCACTGCGAGGCCGGCAGCACCCACGAGGTGCACCACCACTACTACCGCGACGGCGGCTACGGCGACGGGTACGACTACGAGCGCCACCTGGCGCCGGAGGCCCGCGACTACGAGCGCTACCTGCGCCCGCCCGGCGGGTACGAGGAGGACCGCGGCCGCGGCCGGCACCGGGGCCAGGAGGACCGGGGCTACGGTCAGCACCGCGACGAGGACGACCGCGGCTACGGCCGCCACCGGGCCGAGGACGACCGCGGGTACGGGCGCCAGGACGACGAGGACTGCGACGAGCAGGGTCCCCCGCCGCCCCGGCCGGCCCACCACGTGCCGCCGCAGCCCGCGCCGCACCCGAAGCCGCGTCCCCAGGCCCACCCGGCGCCGCACCACCCGGCCCCGCACCACCCGGCGGCCCACCAGCCGGCCCCGCACCACCCCGCGCCCCACCACCCGGCGGCGCACCCGCAGCCCCACCCGGCGCCGCAGCCGCACCACGAGACCAAGCCGGCGCCCCAGCCCCACCCGCACCCGGCGCCGCAGCCGCACCACGAGGCCAAGCCAGCGCCGCAGCCGCCGGTCCACCACGCGACCCCGCCGCCGGCGCCCGCGCCCGAGGTGAAGCCCGCGCCGGCGCCCGCGCCCGAGGCCCAGCCGCCGGTCGAGGAGGCCCACACCCTCCCGGCCCCGGCGCCCGCCCCCCACGAGGTCCCCGAGCCGCGACCGCGGCGCGGCCACGATGAGGACGCGGCCCCGGTCGTCCCGGCCCCGGCGCCCGCACCGGCCGTCCCCGCCGCACCGGCACCGGCTCCGGCCGCTCCGGTCGCCCCCGCGGTCGACCAGCCGCCGGTGAACCCGGCGGACGACCGCCCGGTGGACCTCACCCCGCCCGCGCCGGCACCGGTGAGCCCGCCGACGGCCGCCGCACCGGCTCCGCAGCCGGCCCCGGTACCGCACCACGAGGCACCCGCCCCGCTGCCGGCGCCCGCCCGGGCCATGCCGGTGCTGGCGGCCACCGGAGCGGGTCCCGGCATGCTGCCGGCCGCCGCGCTCAGCGCGGGCCTGCTGCTCGGCGGGGCGGTCCTGTACCGCCGGGGACGCACCGCCTGAGTCATCGGAAAGAGTGAAAAAATATCGGCCGGAAATCCCTCGGGATTCTCCGGCCGATCGCTTGTCCGAACGACCGCGCAAGAAAGCGGACGATGCGGAGTTT
Source organism: Streptomyces sp. NPDC089919 (assembly GCF_040684615.1). NCBI lineage: Bacteria > Bacillati > Actinomycetota > Actinomycetes > Kitasatosporales > Streptomycetaceae > Streptomyces > Streptomyces sp. NPDC089919. The sequence continues at coordinate 50,354 of NZ_JBFBGK010000035.1, read as the reverse complement.
CCCTTGCCGAAAGGAATCGTTGTGCAGGGCGCGAGTGGCGCGACGGTCGCCGCTGGAGAAAGGGATCAGAAATGAAGCTCTCGAAGGTCGCCGCGGTCGTCGCCGGTTCCGTGGCCGCGCTCGGTGTGGCCTCCCCGGCCTTCGCCGGCGAGGCGCTGTCCCCCATGAGCCTGAACGGCGGCGCGATGGACGCGGTGGCCGCGACCGCGCCCCTGTCGGAGAACCTCCCGCTGCACCTCGAGAACGCCCTCGAGGAGCAGGGCTCCGCGGTGAACACCGTCGTGCAGGGCGCCGAGGGCGTCAACAGCCTCCGCAACAACGCCCCGGGCAAGGTCCTGGAGACCGTCACCGCCGCCGGCCACACCACCCCCCAGCTCGCCCCGATGCTCGGCGGCCTGAACGTCAACGCCCACTGAGGCGTCCGCCCGCACCGCCTCCACCGCCCGCCCCGCCGTCACCCCGGCGCGGCGGGCGGTGGTGCGTGCCCACCGGGGCACGCGTACGCCGGGGAACTCGTACGCCGCCGGGGAGTTCGTACGCCGGGCAGACGATCCGGGTCCGGACACGCCTGTGGCGCCCGGGCGGGGGCCCGGGCGCCACAGGAAGCCGCGACGACCTGGATCAGTCGTTGACGCAGGTGTTGCCGAAGGAGGGGTTCAGACCGGCGATCACGTTCACGGTGTTGCCGCAGACGTTGACCGGGACGTGGACCGGGACCTGGACCAGGTTGCCCGACAGGACGCCGGGGGAACCGACGGCAGCACCCTCGGCCGCGGAGTCGGCGACGGCAGCACCAGCGGCAGCACCAGCGGCGAGACCGGCGGTGGCCAGGACCAGGGCGGCCTTCTTGGCAGAGTTCATGGGAAGTGCACCTTCTGTTCGATGATCTGCCCCGATCCGGGGCTCACACCGAGCGAAACGGCTCACCTGCCCTGACGACACGGCCCGTACTCAAACAGGCCCTGTTCAGCCCAATAGTCGTAACCACCCGGCCTGCCGGTCGGGGGCTAGGGCAGGTCGGGGACGTCCGGGGTGTCCGCCGGGGCGGCCGGCACCTGGGGGACGTCGACGGGGAGTTCGGGCGCCTTGGGCACCTCGACCGGGAGCGGCGGGATCTCCGGCAGCTTGGGGAGCTCCGGCAGCTTGGGCGGCTCGATCGGCAGCTGCGGCAGTTCGATGGGCAGCTTGGGGAGTTCGATCGGCGGGATCTTGATGCCGCCCAACGCGCCGCTGAGCTGGGCCAGCAGGTCGTTGATGGTCTTCTGGAGGGTGGCGAGCAGGTCGTCGACCGGACCGGCCTGGACGGCCGCGGCGGGGGCCCGGCCGGGAGCGGTGGCCGAGGTGCCGGGCGCCTTCGCGGCGGAGCCGGTACGGCCGGCCGCCGCGGCCCGGGCCCGGGCCGCGGCCACCCGCTCACGGGCGTCGGCGACCCGCTCGCGGGCGGTCTCCTGGGCGGTGCGGGCGGCGCTGATGCGGGCGCCGAGGCCGTCGGTGTCGTCGCCCGCGGCGGCGGCCGCGGGACCGGCCGCTCCGAACAGGAGGGCGGCGCACAGCGCGGACGGGACGAGGACGCGGGGCGCCTTCTTGCGATGCATGGGTGTTCCTTCGGTGGGCTGCGGGACCGGGACAATCCCCCTTACTCACCGTGGGATCCGCGTCTACGGACCGCAATGCGCGCGGGCCGTTTGAGTGAAGCAGCAGAACCAACCCCGGAGCCGGGCAGTTGATCAGGGCGCTCCATTAGCGGGCACTCGTGCGACAAAAGGACCAATCCCATGCTCAAGAAGATTATGGCCACTGCCGCCGCCACCGCGGCCGTCGTCGGAGCGGGCGCCGCCATGGCCGCCCCGGCCCTTGCCATCGGCAACGACAACGGCATCAACACCGTGAACGGCAACGGCGCCCAGCAGGTCTACGGCAACCAGAAGACGATGGGCGACATGAGCCCGCAGCTCGGCCTCGTCCAGGGCACCCTGAACAAGCCCTGCATCGGCATCCCGGCCAAGGTCAACGCCCAGTCGCTGGTCGCGCTGGTCAACGTCGGCGTCCAGGACATCCCGATCCTGTCCGCGCCCCAGACCCAGCAGTGCACCGAGAACTCCACCCAGGCCAAGGGCGACGAGCCGCTCTCGCACATCCTGGACAACATCCCGGTCCTGTCGGGCAACGGCGCGGTGGGCAGCTGATCTCCGCTCGCCCTCCCCGTCCGGGCGCCTGACGCCCGTGGAGCGATGTGACGGAACCCCCGGCGGCCGCCAGCCGCCGGGGGTTCCGGCGTTCACCGCCCGGTCAGCTCGTCCAGAAGTCCCACCAGCGGGTGAGGACCAGCATCCCGATGGTGCCCAGGTGCAGGACCGGCAGCACCCACGGGAACTCCCCGAGGAAGCCGCGCAGCCAGGCCGGGGCGGGCAGCAGCCCGGTGCGGACGTTGCGCGCGAGGGTGAACCAGAACATCAGGACGGTGGCCGTCCAGGCCAGGCAGCACCACAGGCACAGGGCGTTGATGCGGTACAGCGACTGGGCCATCAGCCAGGCGCAGAAGGACACCCCGAAGAGCTGGCCGGCGCTCAGGCCGAGCCAGAACCAGCCGCGGTACCGGGCGCCGGCGAGCAGGCCGACGCCGACGCAGACGACGACCGCGTAGGCGGCCAGCCCCAGCATCGGGTTGGGGAAGCCGAAGACGGCGGCCTGGTCGCTCTGCATGACGCTGCCGCAGGAGACCACGGGGTTGAGACTGCAGGCCGGCTTGAAGCCGGGGTCCTCCAACAGGAGGAACTTGTCGAGGGTGATCACCCAGGAGGCCAGCAGGCCGGCCGCGCCGGTGACCACCAGGAGCCAGGCCAACCCCCGCTCGGTGGCGGGCCGTTCGGCGTCCCGCGGGCCGCGGGAGGGCCCCTGCTGGCGGGGGATCGCCTCGCCCGTTACGTTCGTTGACATGTGCCCCATAGTCCAGCATTGCGGTACAGAACTGAGCGAATCAGGCCTGTCGGTACGGAAGTTGACGAGAACTGGTACGGATGACGCATGGACCGCGTAGACGCACTGACGGATGTGGCCGGGCTGCGGGTCGGCCATGCGGAGCTGGCCGGGGACGGGGCGCTGACGGGCACGACGGTGGTGCTGGCGGCCGAGGGCGGCGCGGTGGCCGCGGTGGACGTGCGCGGCGGCGGGCCGGGCACCCGGGAGACGGACGCCCTGGACCCGCTGAACCTGGTCCAGCGGATCGACGCGGTGGTGCTGACCGGTGGCAGCGCCTTCGGGCTGGACGCGGCCTCCGGGGTGGTCGGCTGGCTGGAGGAGCGGGGCCGGGGCGTGCCGGTGGGCCGGGAGCCGGGCCAGGTGGTGCCGGTGGTGCCGGCCGCGGCCCTCTTCGACCTCGGGCGCGGCGGCGACTGGCGGGCCCGGCCGGACGCGGCGCTGGGGCGGGCCGCGGTGGTCGCGGCGGCGGCCTCGGAGCCGGGCGGGCCGGTGGTGCAGGGCTCGGTGGGCGCGGGTACCGGCGCGGTGTGCGGGGGGCTGCGCGGCGGGGTGGGGTCGGCCAGCGTCCGGCTGCCGTCCGGGGTGACCGTGGGGGCGCTGACGGTGGTCAACGCGGTGGGTTCGGCGGTGGATCCGCTGACCGGGGTGCTGTACGGGCGGATGTACGCGGGCCGGGTCGCCTACCCGGCGGCCGAGGTGCACGAGGCGGCCCGGGAGCGGCTGGCCCGGGCCGCGCGGCAGACCCGGGAGCGGACGGCCGGGTCCGTCCGGCCGCCGCTGAACACCACGCTGGCGGTGGTGGCCACGGACGCCCGGCTGACGAAGGCGCAGGCGCGCAAGCTGGCGGGGACGGCGCACGACGGGCTGGCGCGCGCCGTGCGTCCGGTGCACCTGATGAACGACGGGGACACCGTCTTCGCGCTGTCGGCGGGCGACCGGGACCCGGGCGACCTGGAGGGGTTCAACGCGCTGCTGGCGGCCGGCGCGGACGCGGTGACCGCGGCCGTGGTCCGGGCGATGCTGAAGGCCACCGGCACGGACGGGCCCGGCGGGGCGTTCCCCGCGTACCGGGACCTGTACTGAGCTGCCGCGGAGCCGGGTCGAGGGCCCGGTCCGGGTGGTACGGCGTCCCCCGGCCGACCTCAGGGAACCCCGGCCGGTCGCCGTACGTCTTTCCATAACCCGGGCGCGTTGTCGGACCCAGGGGCTACGTTGTGCTTCCGCCACGTGACAAGCTGCGACGGCCTGGAGACCCACCTTGAGCGATCCGTACGAGACAACCGAGGCGCACCTCGAGCGACTCCTCGGCCGCGCCCTCAACTCCTACGACCTGCCCGACCGGCTGGTCGAGCGCCTGGCCACGGCGCTCGCCCACAGCTCCGCGCTGTACGCCTCGCACCACAGCTCGGTCTCCGGGCTGCACCGCGAGACGTACCGGCACACCTACCTGCTGGCCGACGGGGACGCGGTCTCCCTGTGGGAGCTGGCCCACCGCGCGCCGGGCGAGAGCGTCCTGCGCCATGAGCTCTTCGCCACCAAGGAGGAGATCCGGCTGGCCCTGGACCGGCTGTCGGGCGGGGGGCCGGCCGACCCGGTCGGCGAACTCGCCGCGTACGGCGCCCTGTCGGACGAGGACGGTCCGGAGCAGGACCTGGCGGTGCTGGGGATGCTGCTGGGCCGCCCCGGGCTGCCGCGGCAGCGGCGCACCTACGCGGTGGACGACTCGGCCGACCACGCCCGCCGGGTGCTGCGGCGCGCGGAGAACGCCGACCGGCCGGGGGCGGCGGTGGCGCGGCTGCTGACCTCCGCGTACGCCCACCAGATCACCCAGGCGTTCGGGACCCGGCAGTGCCTGTCGGACGGCCGGGACGCCGGTTTCACGCTCTACGAGCACGCCTTCGTGCTGCTGGACGGTACGGAGTTCAGCCTGTGGGAGGTGGAGCACACGGCCACCCCCGACGGCCGGCACATGTGCGAGGTGTACACGACCGAGGCGGCGGCCCGGGGGGCGATGCAGCTGCGCGCGCGGGTGCGGTAGCCGGGCCGGCTCAGCCCTCGGAGAGCGGCAGGTCCAGGGGGAGTTCGCGGGTGACGGTGACCGCCGCCGGGTCCAGGTCGGCCGGGGTGGGCATGACGCTGCCCGGCAGTTGGACGGCGGCGGCGCCGTGCGCCAGGGCCGAGGCCAGGGCGGCCGGTCCGGTGCCGCCGGCCAGCAGGAAGCCGGCCAGGGAGGCGTCGCCGGCTCCGACGTTGCTGCGGACCGCCGGGACCTCGGCGCGGCCGTAGTGGGTGCCGGTGGCGTCCAGCAGCAGCTGGCCGTCGGCGCCGAGGCTGGCGAGCACCGCCCCGGCGCCCCGGTCGCGCAGTTCCTCGGCGGCCTTGACGGCGTCCCCGAGGGTGGCCAGCGGGCGGCCGACGGCCTCGGCGAGTTCCGCCGCGTTGGGCTTGACCAGGTCCGGTCCGGCGGAGAGGGCGTCGAGCAGTGCCGGGCCCGAGGTGTCCAGGGCGGCCCGGGCCCCCACCGCGTGGGCGGCCGCGACCAGTTCGGCGTACCAGGTGCCGGCCGGGCCGGGCGGCAGGCTGCCGCACCCGGCGACCCAGCCGGCCGCGGATGCGTGGCCGCGGACGGTGGCCAGCAGGAGCGCGGCCTCCTCGGGGGTGAGGGCCGGACCGGCCGCGTTGATCTTGGTGAGGGTGCCGTCGGGCTCGGCCAGGGAGATGTTGGAGCGGGTCTGGCCGGCGATGCTGACGACCGTGACGTCCACGCCCCGGTCGGCGAGGAGGGCGGCGAGGAGGGTGCCGGGCGGGCCGCCGAGCGGGAGCACGGCGGTGGTCCGGCCGCCCGCGGCGGCGATCGCCCGGGAGACGTTGACGCCCTTGCCCCCGGGGTCGACCCGGTCGGCCGTGGCGCGCAGGACGGCACCGCGGTCCAGTGTTCGCACCTCGTAGGTGCGGTCCAGGGAGGGGTTGGGCGTGACGGTGAGGATCATGCGAGTGCGACTTCCGTACCGGCGGCGCGGACGGCCGCCTGCTGGGCGGGGTCCAGGCCCGCGTCGGTGATGAGCAGGTCGACCTCGGAGAGCTCGCCGAAGCGGGCGAACTGCTCCTGCCCGGCCTTCGCCGAGTCGGCGAGCAGGACGACGCGGCGGGCGGCGGCGACGGCGGCGCGCTTGACAGCGGCCTCGGCGGGGTCGGGGGTGGTCAGGCCGGTGCCGGGGGCGAAGCCGTTGGCCGCGAGGAAGAGCACGTCGGCGCGGATCTCGGCGTAGGCGCGCAGCGCCCAGGCGTCGACGGCGGCCCGGGTGCGGTGCCGGACCCGGCCGCCGACCAGGTGCAGCTCGATCCCGGGGTGCCCGGCCAGCCGGGCGGCGACCGGGAGGGCGTGGGTCACGACGGTGAGGGTGAGGTCGAGGGGGATCAGCGCGGCGAGGCGGCCGACGGTGCTGCCGGCGTCCAGGATCACGCTGCCGCCGTCGGGGAGTTCGGCGAGCGCGGCGCGGGCGATCCGGTCCTTCTGGTCGGCGGCGGTGCCCTCGCGCTCGGCGAGGTCGGGCTCGAAGTCGAGGCGGCCGGCCGGGAGGGCGCCGCCGTGCACCCGGCGGACCAGTCCGGCCCGGTCCAGGGCCTTGAGGTCCCGGCGCACGGTTTCGGCGGTGACCTGGAACTCCTCGGCCAGCGCCAGGACGTCCACCCGGCCGGCGGCACGGGCCAGCCGCAGGATCTCCTGCCGGCGCTCGGGAGCGTACATGTGGTTCCAGGTCCGTTCGATGCCCGAATGTGTGGATTCGCCCCCAGGATACGCGGAAAAACACCCTGGAACAACCAAAACGGACATGCTCCCCGGGTCGGGGGAGCATGTCCGTCGGGCTCGGTCGGTGCCGGGCCGGAGCACCGGGGCGGTCGGACGGGACCGGTCGGTCGCCCCGGGGTCAGCCGGCCGGGACCTTCAGCGGCTCGGTCTCGCCGGCGCCGCTGCCGTCCTGCTCGGCGGCACCGTCCTGCTCGGTGACCGCGTCGGCCGGTCCGTCCACGGCGCCGGCCTCGGCCTCGTGGCCGATGCCCTGCTTCTGCCGGGCCGGCAGCAGGAACATCACCGCGAAGATCACGGCCAGCACGGCCAGGACGTACCAGAGGGCGGTCTGGTAGCCCTCGACGAAGGCCGGGCCCGGGCCCTTCTTGGGCAGCTTGTCGTCGATGACGGTGAAGAAGACCACCGAGACCAGGGCCAGGCCGAGGGCGTTGCCCACCTGACCCATGGTGTTGATCAGGCCCGAGGCGGAGCCGGCGTGCTCGCGCGGCACGTCGGCGAGGACCGCGTCGGTCAGCGGAGCCACGATCAGGCCCATGCCCAGGCCCATCACGACCAGCGGGAGGGCCATCTGCCAGGAGTGGATGGCCAGGCCGTAGCGGTTGGCCTCCCAGATGTAGAGGAGGATGCCCAGGCCCATGATCAGCGCGCCGGCCTGGAGGACCTTGCGGCCGAACTTCGGGACCAGCTTCTGCACCGAGATGCCGGCGGCCGTGGAGACGGCCAGCGAGAAGGGGATGCCGGTGGTGCCGGCGTGCAGCGGGGTCCAGCCGAGGCCCAGCTGCATGTAGAGGGTCCAGCAGAGGAAGAAGATGCCGAGCGCGATGCCGAAGGTCAGCTGGACCGCGATGCCGCCCGCGAAGCTCTTGATCCTGAAGAGCGAGAGCTCGACCAGCGGCGAGCCGTCCTTGCGCGTCTTGTACTTCTCGTAGGCGATGAAGGCCGCGAACAGCAGGGGCGTGGCGCCCATGGAGACGAAGCCCCAGACCGGCCAGCCGGCCTCGCGGCCGTGGGTCAGCGGGTAGATCAGCATGACCAGGCCGAGGGTGACCATCAGGACGCCGACCAGGTCGAGGCGGAGCGCCTTGGGGGCCTTGGACTCGGTGATGAAGCGCAGGCCGAGCACCAGGCCGGCGATGCCGACCGGCAGGTTGATCAGGAAGATCGGGCGCCATTCGAGGCCGAAGAGGTTCCACTCGGTGAGCACCGCGCCGAGCATCGGGCCGGAGACGGCGCCGAGGCCGACCACCGCGCCGAACATGCCGAAGACCTTGCCGCGCTCGTGCGGCGGGAAGGTGACGTGGATGATCGCCAGGACCTGCGGGACCATCAGCGCGGCCATGCCGCCCTGGAGGAAGCGGGAGGCGACCAGCATCTCCGTGTTGGCGGCGAAGCCGCACAGCGCGGAGGCGGCGGTGAAGCCGGTGATGCCGATCAGGAAGAGCCGCTTGCGGCCGTAGATGTCACCGAGGCGGCCGCCGGTGATCAGACCGGCCGCGAAGGCGAGGGCGTACCCCGCGGTGATCCATTGCAGCGCGGTGTCGGACGCCCCCATGTCCGCGCGCATGCTGGGGAGTGCGATGTTGACGATGGTGACGTCGACCAGGTCCATGAAGGCCGCGGTCATCACGATCGCCAGGGCGAACCAGCGCCGCCGGTCCCCGGCTATGTCGTCGTTCGGCGCCGTCTGCGCCGACGGCTCGGGCGTCCCGCCCGCCGTCTTCTTTCCCGTCTCGGTGCTCATGGGAGAAACGTAGACTGCGTCTAGGACAGATCGTGTCCTATTTCAGGGGGAACCTGGATTCCATGACCGATACACCGGCACGCCTCCTCACGTTGCTGTCCCTGTTGCAGACCCCCCGCGAGTGGCCCGGCCGGGAGCTGGCCGAACGCCTCGGGGTGACCGCCCGGACCATCCGCCGCGACATCGACCGGCTGCGCGAGCTGGGGTACCCGGTGGAGGCCTCGAAGGGCTCGGAGGGCGGCTACCGGCTGGTGGCCGGGGCGGCCATGCCGCCGCTGGTGCTGGACGACGAGGAGGCAGTGGCCATCGCGGTGGGCCTGCGGGCCGGCGCCGGGCACGCCATCGAGGGGATCGAGGAGGCGTCGGTACGCGCCCTCGCCAAGCTCGAGCAGGTGCTGCCGGCCCGGCTGCGGCACCGGGTGAGCACCCTCCAGTCCGCCACCACGGCGCTGAGCCGCGGGGACGGCGCCAGCATCGACCCGCGCACGCTCACGGTGATCGCGGCCGCGGCCGCCGGCCAGGAGCGGCTGCGCTTCGCGTACCGGGCGGGCGACGGGACCCTGTCCCGTCGGGTGGCGGAGCCGTACCGGCTGGTCTCCACCGGCCGCCGGTGGTACCTGGTCGCCTTCGACCTGGACCGGGGCGACTGGCGGACCTTCCGGGTGGACCGGGTGAGCGAGCCCTTCGCGACCGGGGCCCGCTTCACCGGGCGGGAGCTGCCGATGGGGGACGTGCTGGCCTTTGTCTCCCGGGCGATCCGGGGCGGCGCGGCGGCCCGCGCCTACGAGGTGGAGGTGGCCTTCGGCGCGACCGTGGAGCAGGTGGCGGCGGCGGTGCCGCACTGGCTGGGCACCCCGGAGCCGGAGCCGGGCGGCGGCTGCCGGCTGCGGTACTCCTCCACCGACCAGTTGGAGTGGGTGGCGATGCGACTGGCCCTGACGGGGCTGCCGTTCACCGTGCGGGCCCCGGCCGCGCTGGCGGAGACCGCACGGGCCCTGGGGGCGCGCCTGTCGGCGGCGGGCGGGCCCCCTTCGTGAGCCTTCCTGGGCCCTTCGCGCCAGGGCTCAGGCCGCGGCGTCGAAGCCGGTGTCCGCGGCCATCTTCTTGAGCTCGAGCAGGGCGTGCTTCTCGATCTGGCGGATCCGCTCGCGGGTCAGGCCGTGCTGCTTGCCGACCTCGGTGAGGGTGCGCTCGCGGCCGTCGTCGATGCCGTACCGCATCTTGATGATCGAGGCGGTGCGCTGGTCGAGCTTGCCGATCAGGTCCTCCAGCTCCTCGCTGCGCAGCAGTGAGAGCACGGACTGCTCGGGGGAGATCGCGGAGGTGTCCTCGAGGAGGTCGCCGAACTGCGTCTCGCCCTCGTCGTCGATCGACATGTTGAGGCTGACCGGGTCGCGGGCCCAGTCCAGGACGTCGCCGACGCGCTTCTCGGTGGCGTCCAACTCGGCGGCGATCTCGGCGTGTTCCGGGTCGCGGCCGTGCTCGCGGTTGAACTCCCGCTGGACGCGCCGGATCCGGCCCAGCTCCTCGACGAGGTGGACGGGGAGCCGGATGGTGCGGGACTGGTCGGCGATGGAGCGGGTGATGGCCTGCCGGATCCACCAGGTGGCGTACGTCGAGAACTTGAAGCCCTTGGCGTAGTCGAACTTCTCGACCGCGCGGACCAGTCCGGCGTTGCCCTCCTGGATGAGGTCCAGCAGCGGCAGGCCGCTGCGCGGGTAGCGGCGGGCGACGGCGACGACCAGGCGGAGGTTGGAGCGGATGAAGACTTCCTTGGCCCGCTCGCCGGCTTCGGCGAGCTCGGTCAGCTCTTCCTTCGACGCCCCGGCGGCCTTGCCGTCGGCCTCCCCCTCGAGGATTTCGCGGGCGTACACGCCGGCCTCGATGATCTGGGACAGCTCGACTTCCTTGGCGGCGTCGAGCAGCGGGGTGCGCGCGATCTCGTCCAGGTACATGCCGACCAGGTCGCGGTCGGCGATCTCCCCGCCGACGGCGCGGGCGGAGCCGGCCGAGGACTGACGACGGGCGACGGCGCGGGTTGCCATGCGTGCTCCCTTGCGATGAGTTCGGTCGCGGTGCGGCTGGTGGCTGTCCGCCACTCTCCCGAGTGGGCGGCATCCGAAGGAAACAACGACCGGAATCGGGACAGAATTCCCACACCTCGGCTCCGTTTCCGAGATCTTGCAGTATCCTGCCCCGCCACATCCCGGCGCGGGACCTCGGCCACCAGCAGACCCGCAGGTCAGGACGCCTGCCCGGGACCTAGGTCCCGAACCCTGCGCCCCGGCCGGAGGAGACGCGGATCACACCGCCCCGCCCCGATCCACCGCCTACCGGCCACTGCGATCTGCCCTCTAGGACGACTCGTCCGGCCCTGTGGTTGCTTTCCGGCGCGGCTTCCCGCACGGGGCCGGCGCATGCGGGATCGGCCGCGCTCACCCGCGCGGGTGAAGCGGGCCCATTCCCCAAACTCCCGGAGGGCTACCGCGCCGAGATCATCGAGGGGTCCATCGAGGTGTCACCCACCGGCCGAGTACGCCGACCTCGTGCGGGCGGAGTACGGGCACGAGGTCACCATCGGCGAGGGGCCCGCCAAGGGGTTCGTGATCGGCGAGGAGATCACCGGGCCGGCCCGGAACGCCGTCGGCTGACCCCTGCCGGACCGGGCCGGCCGGCCGGAGCGGACGGAGCGTACGACAGCGCCCCGGCGCACGCGGGGTGGGCGTGCGCCGGGGCGCTGGGGCGTTCTGAGGGGGTCGGGGTCAGTGGGCGATGACCGGGACCGTCAGCTCCGCGTCCGCGGCCTTGCCGTCGCCGGAGGCCACGGCACCGCCGGAACCCGGGCGGCCGGTGTTGATGAAGGTGAAGGCGATCGTCGCGGAGACCAGCAGGATGCCGACCGCCCACCAGATCGCGGACGAGTAGCCGTGCACCATCGCCTGCGCCTGGAGCGCCTGGACGGCCTGCTTGCCGCCCTGGGCCTGGGCCGCGTGCGAGACCAGGTACTCGGTGGTCGCCGAGGCGGCGATGGTGTTCAGCAGGGCCGTGCCGATGGCGCCGCCGACCTGCTGCGAGGTGTTGACCATGGCCGAGGCCACACCGGCGTCGGCCGGGTTGACCCCGAGCGTGGCCAGCGACATGGCCGGCATGAAGGCCGTACCCATGCCCAGGCCCAGCAGCAGCTGCGCCGGCAGGATCAGCGCCGCGTACGAGGAGCCGACCTCGATCTGGGTCAGGATCAGCATGCCGGTGGCGGCGAGCAGGAAGCCCGGGCCCATCAGCAGCCGCGGCGCGACCCGGGTCATCAGGCGGGCGCCGATCTGGGTGGAGCCCGTGATCATGCCCGCGATCATCGGCAGGAAGGCGAAGCCGGTCTTGACGGGCGAGAAGCCCTTCACGACCTGGAGGTAGTACGTCAGGAAGAGGAACAGGCCGAACATCGCGATCACGGCCAGGCCCAGCGACAGGTACACGCCACCGCGGTTGCGGTCACGCGCCACGCGCAGCGGCAGCAGCGGCGAACGGACCTTGGACTCGACGAAGACGAAGGCGGCCAGCAGCACGGCGGAGCCCACGAACAGGCCCAGCGTCACCGGGTCGGTCCAGCCGTCGGACTCGGCGCGGGTGAAGCCGTACACCAGCGAGACCAGGCCGAGGGTGGAGAGGACCACGCCCGGGATGTCCAGCGGCGCGCGGTTGCGGGCGCCCTCGGGCTCGCGGATCACCATGTACGCGCCGATGGCGGCGACGATGGCGAAGGGGATGTTGACGAAGAAGGTCCAGCGCCAGTCCAGGTACTCGGTCAGGAAGCCGCCGAGGATCAGGCCCACGGCGCCACCACCACCGGCGATCGCACCGTAGATGCCGAAGGCCTTGGCGCGCTCCTTGGCATCGGTGAACATGACGGCCAGCAGCGAGAGCGCGGCGGGCGCGAGCAGCGCGCCGAAGGCGCCCTGGAGCGCGCGGGCACCGAGCAGCATGGCCTCGCCGGTGGCCGCACCGCCGAGGGCGGAGGCGGCGGCGAAGCCGATCAGGCCGACGATGAAGGCGTTCTTGCGCCCCCACAGGTCGGCGATGCGGCCGCCGAAGAGCAGCAGGCCGCCGAAGGCGAGGGCGTAGGCGGTGATGACCCACTGGCGGTTGCCGTCCGAGATGCCCAGGTCGTGCTGGGCGGACGGCAGCGCGATGTTCACGATCGTCGCGTCGAGCACGACCATGAGCTGGGCCAGGGCGATGAAGACCAGCGCCTTCCAGCGCCGGGGGTCGGCGGCCAGCGGCGCGTGCTGCGCGGCGGCCGGCTCGTTCTTAGGCATGGGGGTTCCCCGTTCGTGATGCGGACCGGGCGGTCAGGCGGTGCGGTGCACTGGCGAGCCTGAGACGCCGGCGAAGAGGCTTTCCTGAAGGGCGAGTTCAGGAACGTGTCGACATAGACGGATGTGCTGGGACATCTGAGCGAGAGGGCTCGGAGTCGTAAGGGTTCGGGGTCAGGCCGGAGACCAACCGCACGGTGGAGGTCACATGCGGTCCCGCCTCAGGTCGTCGAGGGTGGCCGCGGCGCCCGGCAGCACGGAGCGGGCCGGGGCGCGCAGCCCGTCGAGGAAGATCTGCAGGTGCCGGTGGGTGAAGCGGTCCACGTCCAGGCAGCCGGTGCCCGGCAGCGGGCGGCTGAGCTGGGAGAGGGCCATCATCAGGTCCCCGGCGGCCACGTCCGGCCGGACCTGCCCGGCGCGGTGGCCCCGGGCGAGCAGTTCGGTGACGGCGGCCTCGAGCCGGTCCTTGGCCGCGAGCAGTTCCGGGTGCTCCCGGTCGAAGTCGCCGGAGAGCATCGGGCACAGGGCACCGATCCGCTCGTCGGCGGCGGCGTGGGTGAAGCGGGAGAGCGCCGCGAAGGCGTCGGGCTCCTCGGCGAGGACCGCCTCGGCGTGCTCGATCACCTGGTCCATGACGTACAGGACGACCTGGTGGACCAGGGTGCTCCGGTCCGCGAAGTGGCGGTAGAGGGTGGCGTTGCCGACCCCGGCACGGCGGGCGATCTCGTCGAAGGCGGCCTCGGGGCCGTACTCGACGAAGGCCTCGCGGGCCGCGGCGAGGATCCGCTCGCGGTTGCGCAGGGCGTCGGCGCGGGGGCGGGGGACGCGGACGGGCTTGGCGGGGACGGCCCCACCTGCCGCAGATATCTCCTCGACCACGTCGATCACCTCAACCACACCTGTCTGCTCTGTCGGGTACTGGAATCCGGGGACTCGCTCCCCGCTTTTGCTACAACCATCCAAACGGGGATCGGGTCCCCGGTTATTTCACCCCCTGGTGTGACGTGGGTCACGTCACCCTCCACGTTCGGCCGCCTCCGGCGCGCGGTCGGCCGCACCCCGGCAGAGGGTGTCGAACAGAGGGTGGACCGGACCCGGCCGGCCGCCCCCGACCCCCGAGGGCGATCGCATGGCGCACACCCGCCACCGGATATGCAGGCACCGCCGCACCAGCGCGTACATCGGCCTCACCGCGCTGGCCCTCGGAGTGACCGCCACCGCCAGTGCGGGGATCAGTCACCGGGGCCACTCCGCCGCCGGCCCGGTGGCCGCGGCGGACGCCTCCTCCCTCGCGCCCTGCCGGATCTCGGGCGCCATGGGCGTCCAGCTCTCGGAGGGCGTGCCCACCCCGCCCGGCTACTCACGCTCCACCGGCGAGGTCCGCGCCCTCAACCTGATGATCGACTTCCCGGACGCCAAGGCGGAGGGGACCGCGGCCGACCGGCTGGCGGAGTTCTTCCCGCAGACCTCGGACTGGTTCCGCACCAGCTCCTACGGGCGGCTGAACTACCGGCCCGAGGCCCCGCTGCGGAGGTGGCTGCGGATGCCGATGCCGTTCGCGGCGTACGGGATCGAGCGCGGGTCCCCGTACGAGCCGGGGTACCGGCAGCTGGTCGAGCACATTGTGGCGGCGGCCGACCCGGAGGTCGACTTCAGCAAGTACGACCTGATCAACATCCTGGTCACGCCGAACGCGGGCCCCTCCGCGCTGGACACCGTCCTGTCGGTGACCTTCTCCGGCAACAGCGAGGCGCCGATGGCGGACGGGGTGCCGCTGGCGAACACGTCCTTCGTCTACAGCCGGCAGGACGACGGTTCGGGCTCCTACCGCGAGACCGGCTACCGGGTGCTCCCCCACGAGAACGGGCACGTCTTCGGCCTGCCGGACCTCTACACCTCGGACGGCGGCGGCACCGTCGGGCACTGGGACATCATGTCCGAGGACTGGGGGGCCAACAACGACCTGCTGGGCTGGCACAAGTGGAAGCTGGGCTGGCTGGACGCGAGCCAGATCAGCTGCGCCTCCAAGGCGGGGGTGAGCGACCACGTCCTGTCGCCGCTGGCCGTGGAGGGCGGCACGAAGCTGGCCTTCGTGCCCATCTCCGACAAGGCCGGGTACGCGGTCGAGGTCCGCACCCGGGCCGGCAACGACGAGGCCGTCTGCAAACCGGGCGTCCTCATCTACAAGGTCGACTCGGACGTCGAGACCGGCCGCGGCCCGGTCACCGTCTCCGACAGCACCAAGTCCAGCGGCGGCTGCACCCGCCGCCCCAACGTCCACGCCGAACTCTCCGACGCCCCCTTCTCCCCCGGCGAAACCTTCAAGGACGACGAGGCGGGCATCTCGATCTCGGTGGTGGGGGAGCTACGGAACGGGAGCTACCAGGTGCGGGTGACGCGGCCGTAGGGGTCAGCGCTCGCGGGCGGCGACCCTGTCATATGCCCAACGCGAGAACGCGGCCGGGGCGCGGGTGCTCTCGAGTCCGGCCAGAAGCCGCGCAAGATCGGCTAGTGACAGCTGGTCGACTCGGAGCAGGATCTCTCGTAGCTGCGGCGTCATGCGCTTCATGAGCGTCGCATCCCGTCCACGCAGGACTTCCAGCAGGTGATCCCTGTCCAGAAGACGCTGCATTCGAGGGAAGACTCGCTCCGTGAGCTCATCTGACAGTAGGCGGCCGAACGAAGCCTCGTCTCCGGAGCGAAGCGCCCAGCGCGCACGGAACGGCATCTCCGAGGCGGGATGGTGCGCTGCCGCTTCTGGCGGTATCGCTCTCACCGAAACCAACGCCCCGGACGAATCCGGGACCGCGCCGGGTCGCTGGTGCCCTAGATTCACCCAGTCCCAGTATGGTTCCGGAACGATATGGAACTCGACATCAAACACGAGGGCGTCGGGGTTGACTGCATGGGTTTGGAATTCAAGAATCACATAATCGCGACTTTCGTTCGCCTTCCAAAACATTCGCCCACGCTTGCGGAATCCGGCAGCGGCGGCAGCGGCGGCAGCGGGAACAACATACTCCCGCACAACAGAATCCAGTGCGTTCACTATCCAGAACCATCACTTCCGGTCACCGCGATCGGCGGGGGCGACAGACAGGAGCGGGCGGCGGCCCGCGTCAGCGGGACGCCCTTGATCAAGTAAAGAAACTCTGAACAGCTCACCTACTGCCTCAACCAGGCGAGATGCCACGCGCTCAAGGGCGGCGCTGTCCGTAGGCACGCGGTCGCCACCCCACGGGCCCCGGCAACCGTGACGACTCTCCGCTCTGTGCAGTCACCATCCCCTGGGCGTTGCCGTCAACCACTGCCGTCAGAAACCCCTGAAGCCCCATCAGTAAAAACCGATGGGGCTTCAGATCCATTTCGGAGATTCATGCAGCTCGAGTAGAGATCCGTTCTTGATAGGACGAGGCTGCCGGATCGCTCAGTAGCGATAATCTACTCTGCTTCGGTCGGCAATGAACCTATTCCATCGCAACGAAAAAATCACGCAATGGAGGAGCTTTTGACGCTCGACCAATAGCTGCGAGCCGCCTCGATAATCGGAGCGTACTCAGCAGATGTCACGACGGAGACAAGTGTAGGGCCCGTCAGCGATCCATCCTCGTCACCTCGCGCCACTATAACTACATTCCCCTTGAATGCATATCCGTGGATCAACCAGTCATCCAGCGACTCGGCGATAGAAAGGGTTGTGCGGTCGTGGAGCTTCTCCTCAGTGAGCAACGCCGAGAGTACGGCTTCCCTGTCCGAGGACAGGAGACTGAGCCGATCATCATCCAGATGCGTCAGGTCTCCCAGCCTGGCCATGGCTGTGCCCAGAATGCACGGTTCGGTATCACCGATCAGCTGACCGTCGACGATGAGCTGGAACCGGAACATGCCGATACCATTCAGTGGGGCGACAAGAAATCCGAAGCGACCGTCATCGGTCAGGAATCTCACGTCTAACCTCTCTTGACCTCAATAGGAACGCGACTCATCGGAATCGGAACCGGAGTACCCGACTTCGTCACACCGTTGGTGCTGCCACTCCAGTGCCAGTTACCATTGCCGTCATCGAAGTAGCGGTAATATTCGGCATTCTTGCCGGAGCCGATCTTGGTCCACCTGGTGCCGTCGACGAGGACGCTCCTGCCAAATTGCTCCTCAGCGTCACCCGGCAGCACCGCCTTCTTCGGAACGTACGGATTCGGACCACCCGTCGGATCGTGGTGCCCCGGGTTTTCATATTTAGGGCAGTCGCTGTTATGAACGAGTACCGGAGTCTCGCCTGCCAGCACATAGTACGTGTGAAGGTCGTCGACCGTCAGGTTGTAGGTCCGGGCGTGCTGCGTGTACTGCGTATTACTGGTGACGGCGACGGTGGTTCCGTCGTCGGTCAGGAGTGTCATGCCAGGCTTCAGGACCCTGGCGGGGATCCAGTCAGCTTCGGACGGTGACCAGAAGGGATGTTCGTGTGTTGCAGTGAGTCGCTCGGTTCCGTGCTTGGTTTTGAGCGTGAGGGTGTTGAATTTCTTGTCGGCTTCGGTGATGATCAGCGCCGTTACTCGGCGCTTCGCGGTCTTTCCGTTGATCGGGTCGGTGGCTGTGACAAGGTCTCCGACCTTGATTTCTTCGATCTTTTTCGAGGATCCGTCTCCGAGGAGGACCTTAGTGCCGGCGGGGAAGCACTTCGTGCACCCTCCGACCCTCGACCCGACGTAGAGCATGAGGGCTTTGAAGCCGATGTTGTCGCACAGCGGGCATTTTTGGACCGTGTCGATTCCCTTGACGTGGGCCCAGCCGTCGTAGTAGTCGCGAATCTTTCTGCAGGTGCCCATGGCGGTTGTGGCGCCGGTGCACTGCTCGCGGTAGTAGAGCTCGAGGTTCAATTCAGGGCTGAGGTGCTCATAGGACTCGCCGTTGGTCGCACGCATCTGTGCTTCGCTCGGGTACCCGGACATGAGCCACTTCCTGGCGAGGTCTTCCGGGAGCGGTCCGCTCGCGCCGAAGCCGAGGTCATGGAGCCTGGTGCCTGGTTTGGCGCCGCCCTTTCCGCCGGTGCTGCGGATCGTCCCGTCGTCGTTGAAGCCGCCTCCGTCGTCCTCGTAGTCCCCGTCGCCGTCAGTGTCGACGTCCGTCCCGCCGTCAGGGCGCGACCACCCCTTGCCGGAGTTGCAGCCGTCACAGAACAGGCCCGTGGGGTCGCTGAAGGTTGTCGGGTTGTTGTTGGCGTAGGAGTAGCCGTTGAGGGATTGGTGGGAGTCGACGGTGAGGAGAGGGTCGACGCTGATGAACTGGCCTATGTAGGGGTCGTATTCGCGGGCGCCGATGTGGGTGAGGTTGGTGTTGGTGTCGGCCGGCTTGCCCAGGAAGCGCTTGTCGTCGGGCCAGGTGCCCAGCGAGTTGCCGCGGAGGGCGCCGAAGGGGGTCAGGAAGCGCTTGCTCAGGGTCTGGGAGTCACCGCTGTCGACGGAGACCGACGAGGTGCCGTGCTGGTCGCCGGCGAGGAAGGAGACCTTCGAGCTGCCGGACTCGTTGCTGCGGACCGCGACCCGCTGGCCCGCGATGGAGTACGAGCGGTTGGCCCACTTCTTGCTGCCCTGGAGGTGCACCTCCGTGGCACCCGCGTACAGGATCGCCTCGCCGCCCACGTTGCGGCGGATGAGGAGTTCACCGTCCGCGTCGTAGAGGTAGGTGGTGGTGTCGGTGCCCTCGGTCAGCTTGCTGAGCTTGTTCTCGCTGTTCCAGTCGAGGGTCTGGGTGGCGTCGTTGGTCGGAGACGCGACGCGCTCGACGGTGTTGCCCGCATCGTCGTAGACGTACTGCGGGATGTTGATGCACACCGGGCCCGTGGTCGTGGAGACGAGGGCGTGCGGCCGGGCGTTCTCGTAGCAGTACTGCCGCTTGGTCGTGCCGGTCGACGTGCGCGTGGTCTCCGACTCACGCTGGCCCGCGTCGGTGTACGTGTACTCCTTCCAGTACGGAGCGGCACCGCCCAGGTTGGCCGCGGTGCGGCCGCTGGTGGCGCAGCTCGCCGTGTCCGGGGTCCAGGCCTGGCTCAGCCGGCGCTGGCCGTCGTAGGTGAAGCACTGGTAGTCGGGCTCGACGGCGCCATTGGCCGTCGCGCGGTCGAAGATCGACTTCACGTTGCCCGCGTCGTCGTAGTCGTACGACGTGTTCTGGAGGAGGCCGTGGGTCAGGTCGGCGACCTGCGACCTGGTCAGGCGACCGGTCCCCATCTCGTAGGTGTTGCTGATGTCCACGTCCTTGACGCCGAGGGCGCCGGAACGGGACAGCTTCATGCTGTCGATCTGTCCGAGGGCCGTGTACCCGATGTTCTGGACGTAGCCCGTGGTGCCGGAGAGCTGGTTCGGCAGCAGGTGCGTGTCGTAGTCGGTGGAGATCGTCTCTGCAGGGAGCCCGCCGGCGGCCGGCTCGGAGGTGCTGTTGATCGTGCCGTCCTCCCAGAGGTTGGTCTCGTAGGAGGTCGTCGCCTTGATGGCGCCCGAGGTGACGAAGGGATCGTCGGCCGGGAGCTTCAGCTCCGTCGTCAGGGGACGGCTCAGGTAGTCGTACTCGGTGACCTCCTTGCGGTAGGCCTTGCCGTCCACTCCGCCCTCGTAGCGGATCGAGGCACCCGGCGTGCCGAGCAGCACGGTGTCGTACGTCCAGGCGGCCAGCTTGTTCGCGTCCGTCCTGGAGGACTTCCACAGGCCGGTCTTGCGGCCCATCTCGTCGTAGGCGTACAGGAGCGTGGTGCCCCGGGCGTCGACGGTGCTCGAGATCTGGTCGAGGGAGGTGTAGTAGGTCGTGGACGTGCCCTTGTCCGGGTCGTCAGAGGTGCGCTGGCGTCCGAACAGGTCGTACGAGTAGGCCCACTTGGCGCCGTCGGGTCCGGTGACCGAGAGCGGCTTGCCGTCCCGGGCCAGGCCGTAGCGCACGCTGGTGTACGAGCCTTCCGGCTGCTCGCTCGCGTAGGTCCTGGTCTCCGTGGTGCGGCCCAGGGCGTCCGTGAAGGTGCGGGAGGCGGTGCCGCCGTCTGGTGCCGAGGTGGCTACCGAGTCACCGGTGTAGCTGGTGGTGGTGGTCCACTTCTTCTCCTCCTTCACCCACAGCTCGGTGCTGACCGGCCGGCCGGCGCCGTCGAAGTTCGTGTGGGTCATGGGGTAGGCGCCGTGGCCGTCGACCGCCTGGTACTGCCCGTTGGGCTTGTTCTCGCTGTCCAGGGCGTCCGCGTAGCTCTCGAAGGCGGCGCCGCGGGTGTCGTACTTCGTGTCGGTGAGGATCCGTCCGTCGCCGTCCGCCGCCTCGCGCTGTGTCTGGAGCGGTCGCAGAAGGGTGTCGAACAGCGAGTAGACCGGCCTGCGGTAGGAGACGTTGTCGTATTTGAGCCTCGTCACCGAGGTCCACGGCGCCTTGCCCGGCACGAAGGGCGAGTACTCGTACTTGATGCTCGGGGTCTCACCACCGGCCTGGGAACGGTTGCTGAACCACGTGCCGGTGATGCGGCCGAGGGCGTCGTAGCCGTTGACGGTCTGCTTCAGGTTCGCGTCGTAGCTCTTGACCACGGATCCGCGCGCGGGGTCGATGAAGCTGTAGCTCTGGTGCGTCTTGCCGGTCGCGTCGAGCTTGGGACCGGACACCACCGTCGCGGTCAGCGGGCCGACCGTAGCGGGCGTGTAGGCGGTGGTCGTGGTGTTGCCCTGGGCGTCGGTGGCCGCGGTCGGACGGCCGAGGGCGTCGTACGCCGTGGTCGACACCGTCTGCCAGCCGTCACCCTCGGACGGGGTGCGCGGGGCCGTGCCGTTGGTCACGGCGGGGTAGGCCTTGGCGCGTCCGGCCCAGGTCGGCAGGCCCTTGGTCGGGACCCGTCCGTTCTTCCAACCGGTCACCGTGGCGTCGTCGTAGACCACGGCCGTGTCCGACATGACGTCGCCGCGGCTCGAGGTGGACGAGGGCAGGCTCAGCTGGTCGTCGGTGACGGCCTTGCCGTCCTCGTCGGTGCAGGGCTCGGAGACGGTGCGCGTGCGCGAGACCAGGCTCGTGAGGCCGAGGGCGTCATTGCGCGCGTACCAGGTCGTGGTGCACGTCTCGTCGCCCGACTTGGCGGAGTCACCGGCGGAAGCCACCCGGTACGTCATGCCGTAGTCGTCGTACGAGTAGTCCGTGTGGCTGCGGCGCCAGGTACCCGGTGCCGGCGGGGCCGCCGTCAGGAGGGTGTAGGCGTAGCTGCGCGCCGTGCGGACGTAGTACGCCTTGATGTCGGCGTAGGACTTCTGCTGGCTCGCGGTCAGCCTGCTCATCGGGCTGTTGAGCGTGGCGCTGATGGGCGTGCTGCCGTTGTAGGTGACTTCCTCGCGCAGGAAGCCCGCGTACTGGTCGAGGTCGTCCCAGTCCGGGATCGTGACCGCGGTGGCGTCACCGTCCAGGTCGATGGCGGCGATCTTGTTGGTGCGGGTGGTGGTCTTGTCCTTGAGCTTGTCGCCATGCATGCCCTGCATGTAGACGCGCGTGCTCTTGGTGCGCGCGTCACCGGCGAGGCCCGTGTACGTGGTGACCCGCCCGTAGCCGCGCCAGTCGGACCAGGTGCGGTCCTTCTCGGGCGTGATCGGATCGGTGTTGAAGTGCCAGCCGGGCTTGTCGTAGGCGTAGGTGGTCACGACCTCCGAGCCCGTGGGCTCGTCCACCGTCGTCACGCCGGTGACTCGGTACTTGTGGAACCAGTCGAGACTGGTGCCCACCGCACCGTTGATGTTCCACTTGACGGGATAGCAGGGCCGCGTGGGGTCCGTGTTGTCGTCCTCGTCGGCGGGCATCTTGGTGGTGCGCACGCATTCGGGCTGGGACAGGGTGACCTTGGTCTTCGCGCCCGTCTCCGAGATGATGCCGTGGATGCGCGGCCGGTTCAGCGGCAGGATGTCATCGCCCTTGACCTCCACGCGGTTCGGCTGGTCGGTGGCCGCGTCCTTGGCCCCGTAGTCGAAGACGACGGGCGGTACCTTCAGGTCGCTGCCGTTCAGGCCGGTCCGCTGGATGGACGTCAGAGTGAGGCTCTGGTCGGCGCTGTCGCCGATGTCGCCCGGATCCCAGAACCGCGACGAGAAGTCGTAGCCGTCCACGTCGACGAAACCGTCGGTGGCCTTGGCGGTCGACCACACCTGCGTCTTGATGTTCTCCAGACGCAGCCGCGTGAAGAACGCCGGGCTGCCCGCCTTGCAGTCGGTCTCGCTCTTGGAGCAGATGGCGTCGAAGGGCACGTCCGGCCAGTTCTTCGCCGTGTCCTCGTTCAGCGAGGAGCAGTTGCTGTCGCAGCGCTGGCCGTAGCCGAGGAGGACCCTGCCCGAGGTGACTCCGGTGAAGAGCGCGTCGGCCCGCTGGCCGTACTTGATCTCCTTGAGGTACCCGCCTCGGGTGTACAGGAGGAGTTTGTCCTTGTCCCCGCCCCTGGCGTAGTTGTTCTCCTCAGCGGCGTACCAGTAGCTGGCCGCGTTCCCGCGGGTGTCCTGGACCAGGTCGACGTTCCACCGCCAGGCCTGCTTGACCATCCGGCTGGTGTAAGTGCTGCCCTTCTTGTAGCCGGGCTCGCCCTCGTCGTCACCGCTGACCGGGACGGTCCAGACCGAGTTGGTCTCGCTGCCCGTGGGGGCGCCCGGAAGGCGGTTGCGGCCGAAGGTGTAGACGGTGCCGTCACCGGTGACCACACGCCAGTACTCGCCGGCCTTGTCACCGGCGTTGGTCTCGGTGTCGCCCTCGTCGTCGTTGGCGGCACCCGTCTCGTGGAAGACCTTGGTGGCGTCGTCGTTCTTCAGCCGCCAGGTCTTGCCGGTGGTGTCGCTCTCGTCCTTCACGAGCTCGGAGGCCTTGCCGTTGAGCACGAGCGAGGCGTTGTCGTACTTCCAGCAGAGGTCGTACTTCTTGTCGTGTCCGTCGTCGTCACACGACCCGTACTTGCGCTCGATGTACGAGGAGGTGAGGTCGAAGCCCTCACCGACGATCGTGCCCTGGTTGTTGGTGCTGGCCGTCCGGCCGTCGATCGAGGCGGAGCTGTACGAGACGGCCAGCGACGGCGTGGGGCCCGCCGCTGCGGGCGGCACCGTGATCGGGTACGACCAGGTGAAGCCGCCGGACGAACCGCCGGCCTCCCAGCTGGCCGAGGCCGAGAGCGGAGTGGCGCTGTAGTCTCCGGCGCCCTTGGGAGAGGTGACGTCCGTCGCCATCACCGCGAAGACCGCCGGTGCGGTGTTCGCGGTCCTCTCGCCCGATGCGGCGGGCAGTGTGACCGAGGAGGTCAGGCGGTGGGCCTTCACGTCGTTGCTCGAGGCCAACGGGGTGGTCGTACGGCACTCCGCCTTCTGCGGGGTGGCGACGGCACAGGCGGGCAGGGCCACCAGCTTCAGGCGGGTCGACCAGGCGCCACCGACGGCGGAGGCGAAGGAGCCGTAGTTCACCCCGATCTGCGCGCTTCCGGGGTTGGTCGCCGCGGCCGTGATCAGTACGCCCGTGACGCCGGCCCGGCGGGCGGCCAACTGGTCGAGGACCCGGACCGTGGCCGAGCCCGCGGCGGCCGGCGCAGCCTGACCGCCCGCCTTCTGTGCGCGGACGGCCCGGACGTCGACGAGCGAGCCGGCAGGCGGCGGGCTCGACAGGTCCCGGGTGCTCGTGGAAGGGCCAGGCCAAGCACTCTTCTGATCAGCGCGGGCTCTCGCCTCTTGGGCCTTGTTGACGGTCGCCAGCTCGGCGGCGACCCGGCGGGCGGGGGCGTCGTCGTCGGTCGGGCGGAGCTTCGCCGCCTCGTACTTGGGCGCCTTCGATACACCGGGCAGTTCGGCCGCGACGGCCAGCGGTACGAAGGACGCCGGGACCGACAGCGCGAGGGACAGGACACCGACGAGCGGTGTCCGTGCCCACAGGCGTCTATGGGACAAGGGTGTCTCCTGTGAGTGGTCTGGCTACCCGAAGGGGCCAGAGGAAATGCCGTGCCGGGCGGATGCCGGGTGGTGAGGCCGGGGGCGGACGGCCCCCGGCCTCAGCCGGACCGCAGGCGACAGCGGAAGGAATCGATTGCGGTTACGTGAAGTCCTGCACCTGATCGGGATTGCGCATGGCGCCGGACCAGAGCCGGACATCGTTGATGCGGCCGGGCAGGAAGCGACTCCACTCGTCCTTCACCAGGCCCTTGCCCACGGCGAAGGTGGTGGCGTTCGTCTCCACCGGTTGGTAGCCCTCCCGCTCCGTGTCGCGCCGACCGTCGACGTACAGCTGGAGCTTCTGGCCCTGCACGTCCTGGACCACCGTGAGTTGCACGGATTCGTCCGTCACCGCGTAGTCCTTGGACTGGACCCAGGTGCCCGTCCCATCGGCGTTCAGCCGACCGAAGTACCACCTGCCCTGGGCGGTCATCACCAGGCCGCCATGGACCTTGTCGGGCTTCGGGACGTTCTCGAACTTCTTGAACCAGACGCCCCACGCGGCTCCGGAGGAGGTCCGCTGGCCCAGCAGTTGGGCTACATACCCGTCGGGCTTGTCGACGAGCTTCTCGTCGTCCAGTTCTGCTTCGATCGTGGCGGTGAAGGACCCCAGCTCGTCGACGAGCGGCCCGTCGGCCCATCCGGATCCGGACGTGCCGTTCAGCACGAGCTTGCCGCCCGCGATCGACGCCCCGGAAGTGAGCGAGAGGGTCCGGTCGTAGCCGGAGGTGTCGACGACCCCCACACCGTCGACGGCCAGGTCCGGGTTCCACCGGGCCGACAACTCGACCCGGTTGCGATCGGTGTCGCGGTCCCCCAGCCGGGCCGCAGCCCTGACGGAGGATTCGATCAGCGGTGCCTGCCAGACCGTCACCTCGTCGATCAGACCTGCGAAGTGGCTGACCCATTCGTCGCGGGACTTGATCCGACCGAGCGTGAGCGGGCCCGTCGCGGCCATCAGCGGCTTGTCGACGATGGTCGAGCCCTGCGGGACACCGTTGAGGTAGAGGGACACCTTGCGGCGCATGTCCATCTCGTTGCCCTCGTCGTAGACGACGGCAACGTGCGTCCAGACCTTGGGGACGGTCTTGGTCTTCGCCTCGACGATGAAGTCCTCGGATCCGTCGGCACTGGCCAGCCGCGCGGACCATTCGCCACCGGAGTGGTGCGTGACAGAGACGGCGCTCGAGTGCTCGCCGGCGATTCCCACCATCGAGAAGGTGTCGTCGACCCGGTCGGGACGGACCCAGCCCGCGATGGTGTACGACTTCCGGGTGTCGAGCACCGAGTGCTCGGTGACCGCGTAGTCGTCGACCCCGTCCAGCTTCAGGGCCCGGTCTTCTTGGTCTATGTCGGTGAGCCAGCCCCTGCGGCCGTCGTCCGGCCGGGAGGCGCCGTTGCGCAGGTCCGCCGGGTCGCGGGAGATGTCGTGGGACGCCGTGTCGGCGGCGTCCTCGCCGTCCATGGTGGTGAAGTTCCAGTGCGCAACGGGGTCCGGGTCCTCCTGAACCATGAAGGACACCTTGGCCTCCTCACCCAGCCGTCCGTTGCCGACCGAGTCCCGGGCGCGCACCCGGACGGAGACGAGACCGGACGTCTGCGGGGTGAGCTTCACGGGCATGTCGGCCTTCGCCGAGATGTCCCGCCACCTGGTGTCGGTGCTGAGCTTGTAGTGGTAGCTCGCGATGTTGTCGTCGCCGGCGGCAGGACGGAAGGTGAACGCCCCTGCCTGGCCCGGACGCCCGGCCGGGAAGCAGGCCACATCACAGGCGGAGTAAGGGCCCTTGAACGTGATGACCGGCGGCTCCGGCGCCGAGAGGTCGACCCTGAAGTAGCAGGTGGGCGCGTCGTTCACGTCGCTGCCGGTCGTCTTCATCTGGGATGCGTAGGACCGCGTCCAGGTGCGGATGCGGTACAGCTCGCCGTCCTTCAGGTTCGGGATCTGCCCCGATTGGACGGTCTGCCGTGAGTTCGGCTTCGCATCATGACCGGATGGAGCCTCGACGAATGGATTGTCGAGTACCGAGACCCAGCTCGATCCGTTCTTGCGCTCCAAGAGGAAGGCCACGCTGAGACTTGCGCCGTTCTCGCCGCCCCGGACCACCTGCGGCCGCGCGCTCAGAACGGGCTTCTCGTGCGAGACGGTGGTCGCGTCGTCGGGGTCCGTCTCGCAGTCATGGCCGTCGATCTCCTGGTCCGTGGGCACGGCCGGGTCGCTCATGTACTGCACGTTGAGAACCGCGTCGTTCCGGAACCGCTTCCACTCGCTCGTGTCGCTCTCGTCCTCGGCGCGGAGTTCGAGGGTGAGCGGGGCGGTGCCCTTGGCCCAGGCCTGGACCGTGGGCGTCAGGTTCTCGTCGGTCTCGTCCGGGTTGTCGTTGAACTCGATGTACGCCTTCGGCTTGTCCGGGTCGCACAACGACCCCCGGCCTGCGGATACCCACCGGTCTCCCAGCCGGTCCGCATACCCCGGCTTGTTGGCCCAGGTGGTCGACTTGGTGATGCGGCCGGCCGTCTTGACCAGCCACACGTTGCGCGGCTCGCACTGGAACGCCCACGGCTCGGCCACCCGGAAGGTCGCGTCGACGATGCGCTTGCCGCGCAGCTTCTCCGGCGTGAACTGGAAGTAGAGGCGCTGGACGTACCCGGGGCCGCAGTAGTAGCCGGCCCAGGAACCGCACTTGCCCATGCCCTTGCCCAGGTCGTCGTCACCGTTGCCCCAGCCCCAGTTCTCGTAGCCGTCGCTGCGCAGCAGCGTCCGCTCGACGCTGTCGTCAGCGCTGAAGGAGGGGTCGATGTAGAGCGGGAAGGCCGCCGGCGTGCGCTGCGCGAGCAGAGCGGGGTCCGGCACCACCGTCAGGGACTTGTCGTCCACTTCGAGGGGCAGCGCGGCCTTGCGGTCGCCGTGGCCGGGGCCGTCGAAGGGCGAATCGCCGGCATCGGCCTCTGCCGTGGGAGCGGCCTTGGCCGCCCCCACCGCCGCCTTCGCGGCCGCCTTCTTGGCCGTCGGCTGTACGGGGGGTGCGTCCGGTCCGCTGGAGTCCCACATCAGGGCCGGCGGCGCCTGGAAGACGGTCTGGCCGTCGCTGTTCCAGGCGGTCAGACCGTTCTGCTTGGATCCGGAGACCTCCAGGCCGTTGGCCTTGAGCCCGAACTCGATCTCCTTGAGTGCGGGGTTGGCCGCCGCTTCGGGCGTCTTGACGACCAGCAGGTCGCGGAAGCCCTCAGTCGTCGCGGTCATCCGCAGGTCCACGCCGGGCAGGACCTCCGGGTACGTGGCGCTGGCCCCGTCGAGGGTGGGCCTTGGCAGCGGCTTCTGCCACCCCAGCCCGAGGGTCCGGCCCTCGCGCTCCATCGTGACGAGGTCCGAGGCGGCGCCACCGCCCGAGAAGCTCAACCCGACGATGGCGGCCTTGGGGCCGACCGTGCCGTCCGGACGCATCACGAGCGTCGGGTCCGGCGTGACCCAGCTCCCGCTCTCGGTCTTCACCCGTACCGGGACGGCCGACTGCTCGAGTCGGAACGTCGCGCCGTCCGGGTTCGCGTACGTGGTCGTGAACTCCGAGCGCTCGCCGACCACCTCGACCGGCGCACCGGTGTCGGCGGCCTTCACCAGGGCCCGCTCGCCCTCGGACTGCGGCCCGTCCGTGGTCGCCGCCGGTCTGTCCACCCCGTAGGCGGGCGCGGCAGCGGTCACGAGGACCAGGCCGAGCGCGGCGCCCAGGGTACGGCGGAGCCTTCTCCGTTCTCTTACTGACATTCCCCACCCCATCGCCGGCCGGGAGAGCTTCCCCCGGGCCGTGGTCACAACGCGTCGCACGGCACGCGGCATCGGGTGCCGTGCGCTGTCGCGCTGTCTTGGATCAGGCGATGGGTTCCCACCACGTCGGCACCGCGCCCCGCTGCTGCAGACGTCCCCCGTCGCAGCTACGGCCGGCCGCTCATCCCCCGCGTGCCGCGCTCCGGTGGAACGGACCCCCCGCCCGTTCCGCTCGACCGGCCGGGCCGCTCGAGCTGCTGCAACATACGTTCGGGTCGTTCGGCGGTGTCAAGGGTGATTGGTTCCGCGGCGAAACAAAGCGGCACATCCAGCCAGGCCACGAAAGGGGATGTGCCGCCCAAAGGGGCACCCGGGGCGTTCGCCCGTTTGACGCCGGAAGGAGTGCGGATGTGCGGTGCGGGCACCGGGGGCGGGGACGCGGTGCCCACCCATCACTCACAGAAGATCCGCGCACCAAACACCAGCGGTCATATGCCGATTGAGCATGTACACGATCTTGACTGGGGCCCGGCATCCGAAACGAGGCCGAGCGCACGGTTTCCCACAGGTTCTCCACAGGCCACACACAGGGAACGGCCGAATCCAGAGCGTGAGCGGCGTCACTGCGGGGCGTCGGGTCGGCGATCGGGCCGGGCGCCCGGTCCGTGCCGGCGCCTCGCGCGGGGGAAAGTGCCCCGTACGCTCGGCACACCACCCGCTACACTGACGGCGGCGGTCTGCCCCCTGGTGGGGGCGGGTTGCCGGTCGGCCTTCGTAGCTCAGGGGATAGAGCACCGCTCTCCTAAAGCGGGTGTCGCAGGTTCGAATCCTGCCGGGGGCACAACGGGCAGAGGCCCCTCACCGATCGTGGTGGGGGGTCTTTGGCGTATCTGGGGAGGGGTTGCCGTGGTCGAGGGTGTGGTGCGGGAGTGGTTCGAGGAGGAGGGGTGGGGGGTGGTGGACTGCCCGCAGACGCCCGGGGGGTGCTTCGGGCACTTCTCCGTGGTCGAGATGGCGGGGTTCCGGACCCTGCGCGCCGGGCAGCGGGTGCGGCTGGACTTCGAGGAGCCGGGCTTCCTCCAGGACGGGTACGCCTACCGGGCCACCCGGATCGTGCCCTAGCGCCGTGGCGGGGACGCTGCTGTTCCTCGATGTGGACGGGCCGCTGAACCCCTACGCGGCCAAGCCGGAGCGGCGGCCGGTGGGGTACACGACGATCCGGGTGCCTGCGGCCGGGCGGCGGCCGTTGCGGGTGTGGCTGCACCCGGGGCACGGGGCGGCGCTGATAGGGCTCGGATACGAGCTGGTCTGGGCGACCTCGTGGATGGGGGACGCCAACAAGTGGATCGCCCCGGTCCTCGGGCTGCCCGAGTTGCCGTTCGTGGACTTCGGGGAGGCGTTGTTCCGGGAGCGGCCCGACGGGGTGCACTGGAAGACGGACCCGCTGATCGAGTACGCCGGCGGGCGGGCGTTCGTCTGGGTGGACGACGAGCAGGGCGAGCTGGACCACGCCTGGGTCGCCGCGCGGCATCCCGGGTCCGCGTTGCTGCACCACGTGGATCCGCGGGTGGGGCTGCGGGAGGACGACCTGCGGGCGCTCGAGGGGTGGCTCCCCCGGCCCCCCGCCGCACCCGTTACGCCGCCAGGCTCGCGTACAGGATGACGTTGTTGGCGCGGTGGCCGTCCTTGATGGGGCCGCCGCAGGTGAGGAGGCGGAGTTCGGGGGTGGGGGTGGGGGTGTAGACCTTGGACGTGGGGAAGTCGGTCTTGGGCACGTCCTGGATCTCGCGGATCGTGAAGGTGGCGGTGGCGCCGTCGGCCCTGGGGACGCGGATCTCGTCCCCCGGGGCGAGCCGAGCGACGTTCTTCATCAGGGCGGGGCCGTGCTTGGTGTCGTAGTGGGCGACCAGGACGGCGACCCCCTTCTCCCCCGGGGTGACGCCGCCCGTCCACCAGCCCGGGTCGTCCGCGGCGGTGTCCGGGTCCGGGACGGCGAGCTCGCCGGCGGCGTCGGTGGTGAGGTCGAGCATCGTCGTGGCGTCGACGCCGGCCGCGGGGATCTGGAGGCCGGTGGGCTTGGACGCGGCCAGCGGCCGGGCCGCCGGGGTGGCCGGCTGGGAGGCCGCCACCTTGTTGCCCACCCCCGGGTCCGCGGCGTCCACCGCGGCCCCTCCCCCGCACGCGGTGAGTCCGCCGGTGGTGAGGGTGGCCGCCAGGAGCGCGCCGGCCAGCGCCCGGTGCCGGGGTCGGGGTCGGGTCTTCGTCTGCATGGATTCGTCCTCGTCGCGTGGGGTGACCGACGGCGAACGGATCGTGGCCGGGGCCGGTGCGGGCCGCGGTCCGGATCGAGCCTGGCCCGCGGCCCTCGTCGGCCGCAGGCCGTCTCGCCCGCGGGCCCGCGAGCCGCAGTCCGTGCCGTCCCCTCGACGCTAGGAGGGCCGTGTCCCGGGCAGGGGTACGTGGTGTAACGGTTGCCCCGATTTACTCCAGCGAAGGCGTTACGCCCCCCACGGGAACGCGAAAGCCCTCCCGGCCGACATCACCGGGAGGGCACCTGCGTACGGCCGTCAGCTCAGGCCCTTGCTCCGCTCGCCGATGCGGTCGCCCTGGGGGGAGCCGGAGCGCTTGAGGGCCGCCTTGGTGTGGGCGCCGCCCTTGACCTTGCTGTGGAGCGGGCCGCCGAAGCCGTGGTCCGCCGTGCGCGGGGGTCCGGCCGGCTCGGCCGCCCGTACCGCCGCGCGGAGATCCTTCTTCTGGTCCTTGGCCATGGCGTCGTCACTCCTTCGGAACCCTGCGACAGAGCCCTGAGACAGATTTACCCGATCGGACTACTGGGATCGTATGCAGATGTCCCGATTTGCGCACCCCCGGAGTCACCATCTCCCGCGCCCCGGGGGTGGCCCCGGCTCAGTCCTTCGACCAGCGCGAGGTCAGGACCGTGATCGCCTCGGCGACCTTGTCCAGGCTCTCGCTGTTGGTCCGGATGCCCCGGTTCATCTCGATGTGCAGGAAGCGCAGCCGCTCCTCGGCCGCGACCTGGCCCTGCTCGTTCGAGGTGCCGGAGAGTTTGCACTTGCGGGCCCAGGCCTGGCAGACGGCGAAGTCGGCGTCCTCGAGTCCGTTGGACAGCCGCTTGGCGTCGGACACCGCCCGGTCGCCGGCGCCGGTGGAGACCACGACGTCGTACTCGGGGAAGGACTCGTTGGCGAAGCCGTGCAGCTGGACCCCGGGCAGCTTCCGGCGCATGAGCTCGTCGATCACGCTGTGGAAGACGGAGTCGGTGCGGTGGGCCACGTCGGCGGAGTTGCCGACGCCCGCCGTGCGGTGCGCGCCCGCGAGGACGAGGATGCCGCCGGGCTCGCCCTGGAGGACCCGCGCGCCGAGGCGTTCGGTGTTCTCGTCGGCGATGGGGTGCGGGACCTGGACCGACCAGCGGACCGGCTCGCTCAGGTCGACGTAGACCCGGCCCCAGCCCCGGCTGCGGCTGCCGGTGGCCTGCACCGCGTCCGCGACCTCGGCGTACCGGCGGTTACTGACCCGGTCGGTGAAGGTCTGCAAAGTGAAGTCGACCTCGGCGAGCTTGGCCTTGGCCGCCGCCTGGTCGCCGTCGAGCAGCAGCGAAACGGCCTGAGTGAGCGTCAGGCGTTCATCCCGGCTTGGGATGCGGTACCCACCGCGTTCACCAAAGGCTGTTGTGTATTGGGTGATCCGTTCTTCCAGGTCAACGCCCGTTGTCACCCGCGGCTTCGGCTTCTCCTGCGGACCGGCAGAGGGTTGCCCATCCCACAGCGTGATACACGCCACAATCGCGAGGATGGAAGCCACAGCGCCGAAAGTTATTGCAATCGTTATTCGTTTCGCGGGAGATGCGCTCATAGTCAGATGAAAATACCGGAGTGATGACCAACGCCGCCCGAACCGCCACCTACCGAACCGGGGCACTCGCACTCCTGCTGAGCGCCGCTCTCACCGGATGCGGACTCCTCGGCGGATCAGACTCCGGAGGCGGCTCGGCCGCAGGTGGCCGCAGCTTCACGGTGGCCGCGGCGGGCGACATCCTGATCCACCCGGAGCTGACCGACCAGGCGGCGCGGGACGCGAAGGCCGAGGGCAAGACCGGCTACGACTTCGACAAGATCATGGGCGGCGTGAAGCCGGTCATCAGCAAGGCCGACCTGGCGATCTGCCACATGGAGCCCGTCATGGGCAACCCCAACGGCCCGTTCGAGACCTTCCCCCGCTTCCTGATCCCGCCGCAGATCGCGACCACGATCAAGCACATCGGGTACGACACCTGCTCCACGGCCTCGAACCACACCCTCGACCACGGTCCCGAGGCGGTCTTCCGCACCCTGAACTTCCTCGACAAGGCCGGGCTCAAGCACACCGGCTCCTTCCGCAACAAGAAGGAGTCCGAGACGCCCAACATCATGGACGTCAAGGGCGTCAAGGTGGCGCAGATCTCATTCGCCTTCGGCTTCAACGGGATCCCGGTCCCCAAGGACAAGCCGTGGATCGTCAACGAGACCTCCCTGGCCAAGATCTCCGCGGCGGAGAAGGCGGCCCGCAAGGCCGGCGCCGAGGTCGTCATCCTCTCCATCCACTGGGGCCGTGAGCACCACCCGGACCCGACCAAGCCGCAGCTCCAGATGGCCCGCCAGATCGCCGAGAAGACCGGGATCAACCTGGTCATCGGCCACCACGCGCACGTGGTGCAGCCCATGGAGAAGGTCGACGGCATGTGGGTCGCCTACGGTCTGGGCAACCAGCTCGCCCGCCACGACGTGCCCAGCGGCCTGACCGAAGAGGGCATCATCGGCTGGTTCGAGTTCCACGAGAACAAGAAGGCCCGCGGCGGCTGGGACGTCCAGGCCCGCTACGTGCCCACCTTCACGGACATCCCGCCGGACCCCGAGGTCGAGCTCGGCAACGCCTCCAGCGAGTTCAAGCCCGTCCGCGACCACCGGCTGATCGTCCCGGCCCTCGCGCTCAAGGAACCGGAGAAGCTGCTTCCGGAGCAGCGTTCCCGATACCGTCTGGCGTTCGAGCGGACTTCCGGCACCGTCGAGAACCGGGGGGCAGCCAAGGACGGCCTCCGTCCGCTCGAAGGACTGCCGGACTGAGCCCGACCGGGCACGGCCGACACCGCGCGACGCCCGGCAGCCCCGGGCGCGCGCGCCCACGCATTTCGACAGCAACACGCACCACCCGGATCCAGGAGAGGAGCGCCCCTGTGGCCGCTTCGCGTACGAAGCGGCGGCACAAGGTCCGCCGAAGGGCCGACATGTCACTGCTCGGTGGCATACGCCCGCCGATAGCCGTGCTGTCCGCCCTGCTGCTCCTCCTGGCGGGCGTCACCGCCCTGAGCCTGGGTAGCGTCCGCAAGGACGGGATACCCAAGGCCGTCCTCACCTCCCAGCAGCACTTCGCCGAGGACGGGGCCATCGCCCTGCGCGCGTCGCTGGACGAGAGCGTCACCGACCTCAACCGCGCCGCCTCGCTCTTCTCCTCCGGCGACCCGGTCGCCCCCGACGCCGTCCTCGACAAGATCGGCAGCGTCTACCAGAAGTGGCGCGGCACCGCGGTCGTCGAGATCAGCTCCGGCCGCCTGCTCGCCGCCCGCGGCGAGAACCTGCCGCTGACCGCCATCGACCGCAGCAAGCTGTCGGGCGAGAACGGCCTGGCCCCGCGCATGGTCCGGCTCAAGGACGGCGAGGTGCGGCTGCTGACCCTCTCGCTGCTCTCCTGGCCGGGCAAGCCCCAGCAGCTCCTGGTCTCCTCCAGCAGCCTGCGCGTCCCCGGCATCAGCCTCGGCGGCTTCCGCTCCATCGCCGTGGTCGACCCGAGCGGCAACATCCTCAGCAGCGACGGCATCCCCGAGCCCGAGCAGGTGCTCACCGACGGCGACCGGGTCGACGTCAAGCGGGACACCAAGCAGCTGAAGTCCTTCGCCAAGACCGCGGCCAAGCGCACCGACGGCAACCCGCTGAAGACCAAGGAGCCCGGCTCCGGCGGCTTCCTCGGCGTCAGCGGCAGCCTGACGGGCGGCATCTCCGACGGTGACCGCGCGGTCGCCGGCTACGCCTCGCTGGCCGGCCCCGAGCCCGGCGTCGGCACCATGGCCACCAGCCTGGGCCTGACCGTCGTCGCGATGGTCCCGGTCTCCGAGGACACCCGGCCCGCCTCCGACGCCTTCATCGGCACCGCCGCGGCCGGCGCGCTGCTGCTCATCGGCGCGCTGGTGATCCTCCTGCTGGTCACCACCGTGCAGCGGCCGCTGGTCGCGCTCTTCCTGGAGAGCCGCCGCCTGACCCGCGGCGACCTGCACCGCCCCGTGAACATCCCGCGCACCGGCGAGGGCGCCCGGATCGGCCTGGCGCTGGAGCGGCTGCGCTGCCAGCTGCTCGGCCAGCCCGACCCCGGCCAGGACGGCATCAACACCGGCGGCAAGATCCGCAAGGCCGGCGTGCGCACCCTGGTCGGCCTCGCCCTGGCGCTGCTGCTGGCCTGGTGCCTGCCGCTGGGCCTGCTGGTCAACCGCGCCGGTGACGACGTGGTCGTCCCGCAGCAGGTCGTCAACGACCAGCGCGAGCGCACCGACACCCTCAACGACCGGGTCCGCCGCGCCCTGAACGAAGGCCACGCCGACCTCGTGTCGGTCGCCGCGATCATGGGCGAGAAGGAGGCCACCCCCGAGCGCATGACCAGCGTGCTCGAGCACACCCTCCAGGAGCACAACCGCTACCAGCGCCTGTACGTCCGCGACGCCAAGGGCAACGTCCTGGCCAAGGCCGGCGGCGACCCCAAGGCCCCGGTGGTCACCAAGGCCGGCGCCAAGCCGCTGGTGATGGCCAAGGCCGGCAAGGAGCCGGTGCTGGTCGGCACCGCCGAGGTCTCCGGCAGCGACAAGGCCGTGGTCGGCGAGTTCCGGATCGACTTCCTCAACGCGCTGCTCAAGCGGCCGGGCCTGGGCCAGATCCGGGTGCTCGACAACGACCACCGGGTCATCGCCTCCAACAGCGGCTACCGGGCCTTCGAGAAGCTCGACAACTCCCGCCTGGACGCCCTGGTCACCGGCTCCGCGCTGAAGGTCGGCATGTCCCCGCGCCCGTCCGGCGTGCTCTACCGCGACCACGGCCAGCAGACGGTCGCCGCCTCGGCGCCCTTCGTCGGCGGCGGCGCGGCCAAGGGCATGAACTGGGCCGTGGTGAGCTGGCAGCCCGCCAAGGGCCTGGACATCCCCGAGTACAGCCTGCAGAACCGCACGGTGCTGGCCGGCCTGCTCGGCCTGACCGCCGCGGCCGCCTGCCTGGGCTGGCTGCACATCATCGTCGTACGCCCGCTGCGCGAGCTCGCCAAGCGTGCCGAGGCGCTGGCCGAAGGCGACCGCCGCACCGTCCTCTACCCGACCCACCACGACGAGGTCGGCGCCGTCACCCGCAGCCTGGAGGTCATCAGGCAGCAGCTCGTCGAGCTGAAGAAGCGGGAAGCCAGTGGGAACGCCGGGCGGGCCGGTAGTGCCACCCCGGCCGGAAGGAACTGATCCGCCGTGCTCTTCCTCTACACCGTGCTCGTGGTCTGCTGCGCGTTCATGCTGGTCGCCGGCATCATCGAGCAGCGGCGGCACTTCGCCAACCTCGAGGAGATACCGACCCGGGTGCTGGTCAACGGCATCCGCGGCAAGTCCTCCATCACCCGCCTGGTGGCGGGCGCGCTGCGCGGCGGCGGTCTGGTGACGGTCGCCAAGACCACCGGCACCGCGGCCCGCTTCATCCACCCGGACGCCACCGAGGAGCCGGTCTACCGGAAGTTCGGCCTGGCGAACGTCGTCGAGCAGATCGGTATCGTGCGCCGCGCGGCGGCCTACCAGCCGGACGCGCTGGTCATGGAGTGCATGGCGGTCATGCCCCCGCTGCAGGAGCTCAACCAGCAGAAGCTGATCCAGTCCACCATCGGCGTGCTCTGCAACGTCCGTGAGGACCACGTCGCCGAGATGGGCCCGACCCTCGACGACATCGGCCGCTCGCTGTCGCGCTCGATGCCGGTCGGCGGCATCTGCGTCACCGCCGAGAAGGACCGCTTCCACGTCCTCCAGCAGGAGGCGGACGCCCGCGACTGCCAGCTGATCTACGCCGACCCGGACATGGTCACCGACGAGGAGCTGCGCGGCTTCTCGTGGTTCACCTTCAAGGAGAACGTGGCGATCGCACTGGTCGTCGCCGACCTGCTGGGCATCGAGCGGCAGACCGCCCTCCAGGGCATGTACGACGCGCCGCCGGACCCGGGCGTGCTCTCCGTCGAGCGGTACGTCGTGCCCGGTGACAAGAAGCTCCGCTTCGGCAACATCTTCGCGGCCAACGACCCCGAGTCGACGCTGATGAACATCCAGCAGCTGATCGACCTGGGCGCGATCAAGCGCCCGCTGAACGTGGTCATCAACTGCCGTCCCGACCGCGTCGAGCGCAACGGCCAGATGGGCCAGATCGTCCCGGACATCAAGCCGGAGAAGGTCTTCGTCATCGGCCACCCGTCCAAGTCCGCCATCGACGCCATCCCGGCGGAGTGGCGCGACCGGGCGATCGACCTCGGCGGCGAGCGCGACGGCGAGGAGTTCATGCACGAACTCCTCGGCCACCTGGGCCCCGACTCCTCGCTCGTCTCGATCGGCAACATCCACGGCCAGGGCGAGATCCTGCTCGAGCACCTGGCCGAGCTGCCCAACTTCGAGGACGAGGACGACGTCGAGGCGGCCCTGCCGGGCGCGCAGGCGCACCACCCGCGGCACGACCAGACCATGGCGCTGTACGTCAAGCACCTGGACCCGTACGCGAACATCCCGGCCGCCGAGGAGGCCCGCCGGATGCAGGCCCCGCCGGTCCCGCGGCCGCGCCAGCCCCAGCAGCCGTACCCGCCGCAGCCGTTGCACCAGCAGGGCCGGCCGGTCACGCAGCAGATGCAGCACGTGCCGCCGCAGCAGTACGTCCAGCCGCTGCCGCAGCAGCAGCCGTACGGGGACCAGTACGCCCAGCAGGGCCAGCAGCACCAGCAGTACGGCCAGCAGGCCCCGCACCAGCAGCAGCAGCAAGGCCAGCAGCAGTACGGGCAGCAGCAGCGGCCCGAGGCCCCCTGGCCGCCGTTCCAACAGCAGCAGCCCCAGCGGCCGCAGCAGCAGCAAGAGCCCCACCCGACCCAGCAGTGGCAGAGCCCAGGAGAGCCCCGTTGATCCCCGCCGTACTCACCCCCGAGATCGCCGCGATCGGCATCGCGCTGGGCCTGCTGTTCTCGCTCATGTGCTACCTGACGACGAACCTGTCGCCGGGCGGCATGATCACCCCGGGCTGGCTCGCCCTGACCCTCATCGAGGACCTGCAGCGCGCCGCCCTGGTGATCGGCATCACCGTGCTCACCTACCTGCTGACGCTGCTCACGCAGAAGTTCGTGATCCTCTACGGCAAGCGCCTGTTCGCCGCGGTCGTGCTCATCGGTGTGCTCCTGCAGGCCACCGTGGTCATCGTGCTCCAGATGGAGTTCCCGCTGCTCTACGCGAACCAGACCCTGGGCTTCATCGTCCCGGGCCTGATCGCCTACCAGCTGGTCCGCCAGCCCAAGGGCGCCACGCTGCTCGCCACCGGTTCCGCGACGCTCATGACGTACGTCGTCCTGACCGCCGGAATCCTGCTCGGATTCATGCCGCACGTGTAAGGCTGGCCCGAACACGCACGCGCAGTCCGCACCCGCATCCGCCCGCAGTACCTTCTGACCGACCCGCCCGGAGCAATCGATGAGCGAGCTCAAGCCCAAAAAGAAGCGTCCCGTCCTGCATGCCGTCACGGTGGTGGCGCTGCTCGCCGGCAGCGCCTACTTCACCGTCGAGCTGCGCAAGGACGAGCAGGCCAAGGCCCCCGTGGTCGCGAGCGTGACGGACGGCGTGAGCGCGGCCGGCAAGAGCGCGGACGCCGGCCAGCAGAAGTGGGAGCGCCTGAAGAACCCCGAGCGCTCCGTGCTGCGGGACGGCAGCGGAAACGTCCTGGCGACCTTCACCGACGGCGCCCGTACCGCCACCCTGACCGGGCCCAGCCGTACCTTCACCGAGCCGGCCAACACCAAGACCCGCGTGGTGACCAGCGACTGGGTCCGGCTGATGCCGGAGTCCTGGCGCAACGGCGCCGAGCGCGAGCAGTGGTTCAAGGAGTGGTTCAAGAAGTTCTACGGCAGCGAAGAGGACGACATCTTCGCGATCGCCTTCCAGTACGGCGACCAGGCCCCGGTCAAGAAGGACGCGGACGGCACCCCCTACGCGGGCGACGCGGCCTTCGGCCCGATCAACCCGAACGGCTCGGTCGGCAACGACCTGCGCGAGGAGCAGTCGGACTTCTACGACTACCTCGGCCAGTCGTACACCTTCCGCAACGGCGAGACGATGGCCCCCGAGGCCGCCAAGTACCGCGCCATCGACTGCTCCGGCTTCATCCGGACCGTCTTCGGCTACCGCAGCCGCTACCCGCTCGCGCCGCTGGACGGCCACGGCGACGGCCTGCCGCGTACCGCCAACGGCATCTCCCGCTCCAACGTCGGCGTGGACATCATCCCGCTCAAGGGCATCACCCCCGCCGACCGGCCCTCCAACATCGACGTGCTGCAGCCGGGCGACCTGCTCTTCTTCAAGCTGGACCAGCGCACCGGGCAGCGCCTGGACCACACCGGCATGTACCTCGGCAACGACACCGAGGGCCACAAGATCTTCATCTCCAGCCGTGAAGAGGCCAACGGCCCCACCATCGGCGACAAGGGCGGCACCTCCCGCCTGGACGGCAACGGCTACTACGCCTCGACCCTGCGGAGCGCCAAGCGCCTCTGACCCGGTCAGCGCACGTACGACGGTGCCCGCCACCCCCGCGAAGGGGTGGCGGGCACCGTCGTACGTACGGGCGGCTCAGGGCGCCTGGGCCGCCAGCTCGTCCGGGCAGGCCGTGCCCCGCGGCAGCTTGTACTTGGCGGCCAGCCGGTAGCGGCCCGGCTCCGGGGCCAGCAGCACCGTCCACTCGTCGCCGAACTCGTCGCCCGAGGCCCGCAGCAGGCAGCCCGAGACGTTCTCGAACTCCTTGGGGTCCGCACCCCGGGCCTTGGACTCCCGGGTCTCACGCGGCGGTTCGACGCCCTTGCCGGCCTCGTCGACCAGGCCCAGCCACGGCGAGTACGGGATGCGCACCAGCACCCGGCCGGCCCGCTGCACGTCGATGACCAGCTCGCCCGCGTCGGCCCGCCGCACCACGGCCGGCGGGTCGGCCAGCGGGGTCGGCCCGTCCACCTCGAAGAGCTGCCAGTTGGCGTCCCCCCACAGCCGCTTCAGGTAGGGCAGGCCGCCGCGGATCAGCTCGGCCTCGCTCTTGCCCCCGGAGTCCGGCGGGTCCTTGGGCAGGACGACGTAGTGCACCGCCCAGCGGTCCAGCCACTGCCGGTACCCGGCCGCGTCGAGGGTGTCGTCGTAGAAGAGGGGGTTGCGCTCCAGGTCCGCCTGCCGGTTCCAGCCGCGGGCCAGGTTGACGTACGGGGCCAGCGCGGAGGACTCGCGGTGGCTGGAGACGGGGATGACCTCCACCCGCCCCCGGTCCGCCTCCACCCGCTGGAGCTGGTCCACCAGCGGCGCCAGCTCACGGGTCCAGGCGGCCTGCGGGGTGGTGCGGACGATGTCGCTGACGCTGTTCACGCCGATCCACACGTTCAGGCCTATGAAGGCCAGCACCAGCGCGTACCAGCGGCGCGAGCGGCGCTCGGCATAGGGGAGCGCGGCCAGCAGCACCACGCCCGCGAAGAGCATCGCGAAGCGGGTGACGTTGGAGCCGATCTGGGAGTCCACCAGCCAGCACAGCAGCACCCCGAGGGCGTACACCCCGGCGGCCACCCGGACCGTCTGCCACCCCTTGGGGACCAGGACGAGCACCAGCACGCCGAAGAGGAACGGCAGCGAGGCGCTGCCCAGCGACAGCGGCTGGGTCCCGGAGAAGGGGAACAGCCAGGAGGACAGCCCCACCACGACCACCGGCGGCAGGCCGATGGAGAAGGCGCCCGGCCGTCGGCCGCTCAGGAACAGCGCGGCGGCCACCACGCCCAGGAAGAGCCCGGCGACCGGGCTGGCGGCCGTGGAGAGGCCCGCCAGGGGCGCGGCCACCGCCGCCTTGCCCCAGCGGTTCTCCGCCCACTTACGGGGCCAGCAGAAGACCGCGGCCACCGCGCCCAGCGCGAAGAGCAGGCCCAGCCCGAAGGTCACCCGGCCGGAGAGGGCGTTGCAGAAGAGCGCGAACACCCCCGCCAGGGCGGGCGGCAGCGGGTCCTTCACGGCCCCCCGGCAGCGGCACAGGATGAGCGTGAGCAGCCCCGCCGAGAGCGTGCCCGCGATCATCATCGTGGTCCGCACGCCCAGCAGGGACATCAGGTACGGGGAGACGACGCTGTAGGAGACCGGGTGCATCCCGCCGTACCAGGCGAGGTTGTACGCGGAGTCCGGGTGCCGGCCCACGAACTCCGCCCAGGCGTCCTGGGCGGCCAGGTCCCCGCCGCTGTTGGCGAAGAGGAAGAACCACACCAGGTGCAGCACCGCGGCCACCGCGGTGGTGAACAGGACCGGACGGCGGCGCGCCAGGGCCAGCGCCCGGTCCCGGCGGCCCGGGCCCCCGGGACCGCGGTCCGCGGGCGGGCCGGCGTACGGCGGCGCGGGGTCCTGCTGCTCGGCGGTCGTCACTCAGACTCTCCACTCTCCCGTGCGGCCCGCCCGCACGGCGTGCCGTGCGGACGGGCCGTCCGGCGGGACAGACGCCCCGCGGCGCCCCGGGGTTGCCCGGGGCGCCGCGGCGG
The DNA here is from genome assembly GCF_040684615.1 of Streptomyces sp. NPDC089919. NCBI lineage: Bacteria > Bacillati > Actinomycetota > Actinomycetes > Kitasatosporales > Streptomycetaceae > Streptomyces > Streptomyces sp. NPDC089919. The sequence goes on along the minus strand of NZ_JBFBGK010000035.1, from coordinate 9,946 downwards.
TCGTATGCGTCTCACCTCTGTCGTGTGTCCGGCTCGTCGGGTCCCGGCCGGGCTAGCCGACGCGGGTCAGCTTGCTGCCGATGCCGGGCTCGGCCAGCGCACCCTGCACCGCCACCGGGACCTTCACCTGGCTGGCGCCGGACCCGATGGTCAGGGTGCCGATCCGGGAGCCGTCGGCGGCGGTGTGCGGGACGCCCTTCTTGCCCTTGGCGGTCAGCCGGATGTCGACGGTGACCGAGGGCCAGCCGATGGCGTCCACGTCCGCGGTGGCGACGAGCGGGGTCTGCCCGCCGAGGCCGTCGTCCACGTACCCGACCACATCGCCCTTCTTGACGACCTTCGCGCTCACCAGCATGTCCTGGGTGGCCAGCATGATGCGCTTGCTGGCCGCGATGGCGTCGTCGAGGATGTGCGAGGTGTGCTGGGCCAGCACCGCGCCGACGATCAGCTGATCGGTCTTGCCGACCATCTTGTGGGCGGCGAAGAGCAGGTTGCCGCCCGCGGCGGTGGTGGAACCGGTCTTGATGCCCAGCGCGCCGTTGTACGGGACGAGGTCGTTCCAGTTGCGCCACTTCTTGCCGGACGGGTCGACCCAGTAGGGCAGCTTGGTGATGTCCATCAGCGCCTTGATCTCGACCAGCTTCAGACCCAGCTTGACCTGGTCCTCGGCGGTGGAGACGGTCGTCGCGTCCAGACCCGAGGGGTCCGTGTACGTCGTGTTGGCCATGCCCAGCTCGCGGGCGGTGTCGTTCATCTTCTTGACGAACGCCGCCTGGTCGCCGGCGTCCCAGCGGGCCAGCAGCCGGGCGATGTTGTTGGCGGACGGGATCATCAGGGCCGCGAGCGCGTCGTACTCGCTGATCTGCTGGCCCTTCTGCACCGTGTTCAGCGTCGACTCGTTGTCCGACTTGTCCTTGCGGCCCTCGTCCTCGGCGGCCTGGTCGATGTCGATCATCGGACCCTTCTCGCCGCGCTTGAGGGGGTGGTCGCGCAGGATGATGTACGCCGTCATCGACTTGGTGACCGAGGCGATCGGGACCGGCTTCTGCTCGCCGAAGGAGCCGACCGTGCCCAGGCCGGCCGCGGCCATGTACGCCTGGCCGTCCTCGGGCCAGGGCAGCGTGGGCTTTTCACCTGCGAAGGAGTAGTTCTCCTTGGCCGTCATGACCAGCTTCGGGTCCGGCAGCGGCCGCACCAGCTGGACGACGACGAAGACGATGGCCAGCAGGACCACCAGCGGGGTCCAGATCTTGAACCGCCGGATCGTCGTGCGCAGCGCGCTCGGCGGCGGGGGCGGGTTGTTCGACAGCTCGGCGAGCATGTCGAGCGGCGGGCGCGGCGGCATCGGCTGCTGCTTGGTGCGCTCGCTCTCGGCGAGTCCGGGGTGCGCGGCGGGGGCCGGGGCCGGGGGTGCGGTGCGGGGGGTCTCCCGGACCGGCGGGGCGTCGTCGCCGCGCAGCGGGACGAAGGTGCTGCTGTTCTTGGGCTGGGCGGCCGTGCCGCCGCCGGGGCCCTGGTCGCCGTTCCGGCTGCCGCCCTGGCCCGGGGCCTGGGGGCGGGCCGGGCCGGTGCCGAAGACGGCGGTGTCGCGGTCGGAGGCGGGGGCGGTACGACCGGGCGCCGGGGCGGGGGCCTGGGGGGCCGGGCCCGCCGTCGGGGGCTTCACGGCGCGGAAGACGGTGGTCTTCTCGACGTCGTCGGCCGGGTCGGCGGGGGCCGTCGGGGGCTTGGTGACGCGGAAGACCGCGGTCTTCTCGGACTCGTCGACGGGCGGCTTCGGAGCGGCCGGACCGCCGGTCGCGGGCTCGGTCGCCGGCTTGTCCGCGGCCGGGGCCGGGGCCGGGTCGGCCTCCGGGAGCCTGGGGGCGCGGAAGACGGCGGTGCGCTCGGAGTCGGGCAGGGGCTGGGCGCCCGGCTTGGCGGCCGACGGGGCGGCCGGCTCGGCGGTCGGCTCGGCGGTCGGCGCCCCACCCGCCGCAGGGGCCTCGGTGTTCGCATTCGCATCGGCCTGGTCGGTGGAGGCGACCCAGGCGGCGACGGCGGAGCGCAGCCCCTCGTCCTCGCTCCGGCCGGCACCCTGACCGGGTACGACCCGGGGGTCGACGGGGGGCTTGGCGGAGGCGGCGGGCTCCCCCGCGGGCGGGGTGCGCCGGGCCGGGCGCGCGAAGACATCGAAGCCGTCGGCGGCCGGGGCGGGCTCGGCGGCCTCGGGCTCGGTCGCCTTGGGCTCGTCGGCCTTGGGCTCGGGCTCGTCGGCCTCGGGCTCGGCGGTCTCGGGCTCGGGCTCGGCGGCCGCAGGCTCGGCGGCGGCGGGCTTCGCCGCCTCGGGCTCGGTCGCCGCGAGCTTCGCGGCCTCGGGCCCGGTGGGCTCGGCCGGAGCGGGCTCGCGTACGGCGGCCTGCGGCTCTTCGGGCGCGTCGGCGGCCTCGGGGGACTCCTCGACGGCCGCCGGCGCCCCAGGGGCCGCCGGGGCGGCCTCCGCAGCCGCGCCCGGCTCGGCGTCCCCGGCCGGCTCGGGCGCGTCCTCGGCGGGAGCGGCGGCCGGGGTCGACCGGGGGCCGAAGAGGGAGAGGCGGGGGTCGTGTTCGGGGGGATTCTGCGCCGTCGTGCCCGACGAACCTTGCTCTACCGACTTGTCGGGGGACTCGCCCGCCACCAGTTCCTCCTCGTTCGCTGTCCGGCTGTCCGAACCGTCTAACAGTGTCCCGTCTGATGCGCATCGCTCTCGCGTCGGACGAGAACGACATAGTTGCCGGTTCCACCACAAAGCGGCCAGGCACTCTCGACAGATGAATGTGAGAGGGGTCACCCTGTCATTCATCCACGCGGGGAGGCATGGATGGGCAGGAGCCGCAGAACCATTCCGGAGGAGCTTCTGCTGCTCGCTTTGGACCCGGCCACGGGCACCACAGCGCAGCCGCAGTCGCTCGACCTCGGCCTGGCCGGGGCCCAGCTAGTAGAGCTGGCTCTGGCAGGACGAATAGCCCCAGACGGGGATCGTATCGCCGTGGTGATGCCACGGCCGACAGGAGATCCGACCTTGGACTCCGCACTGGAACTGCTGCGCCGTCGCGGCAGCCCGGTGAGGGCCGTCCATTGGATCGGCGGACCCCGCCTGGGGCTCCGCCAGACGTACCTCTCGCATTTGGAGCGGTGCGGCATGGTGCATGCCGTGGCCGGCCAGATGTGCGGGGTGCTGCCGACGACTCGCTACCAAGCGACGGACACGGCGATCAGCCGGGAGATCAGGGCCCGGCTGGACAGTGCGATCCGCACCGGCGTACCCCCGGACCCGCGGACCGCGGCGCTCGCCGCACTGGCCCACGCAGTCGGTCTCGGCAAGCACCTCTACCCCGGCAATGAGGGGCGTTCCTCCAGGTCCCGGCTGCGGGACCTGATCAGGCACGACCCCATGGGCGGCCTCGTGGCGCACGCCGTGATGGACGTCCAGAACGGCGCGGGCGCACAGCCGCGCCGGGCCCAGGCGCAGCCCCAGCCTTCGGGGCCGTCCCGGGCGACCGCGGCGGCGGGCGTACCCATGCAGCCGCGCCGCGGTGTGGCGATGGCCCGGGCCGCCGCCCACTGATCACACGTACGACCGCTCGACCGCATCACCCCACCGAACCCGGTTCGGGAGCCGCCAGCGCGCGGGGTGGCGGGGCCGGAGATCCGGTCCCGCCACCCCGCGCGTCTGCATTCCTGCAACTTTCCCAGCGCCAGGCCCTCTTCGGTGGCAGTCTGCACATCAGTGGATACACAGAGACACAGATACACACAGACCGACCGGAGGTGCCGTTCCCGTGGCGTCCAATGTCAATCCCACCGTCCGACGCCGCCGACTGGGCATGGAGTTGCGCAAGCTCCGTGAGGACAAGGGCATGACGGCGGAGCAGGTCGCCGAGCGCCTCCTCGTCTCCCAGTCGAAGATCAGCCGCCTGGAGAACGGCCGCCGTTCCATCAGTCAGCGCGACGTACGCGACCTCTGCGAGGTGTACGAGGTGGAAGACCGCAGGCTCGTGGACTCACTCATGCAGATGGCCAAGGACTCCCGCCAGCAGGGCTGGTGGCACGCCTTCGGCGACATCCCCTACAGCGTCTACATCGGCCTGGAGACGGACGCCGCGTCCCTGCGGGTGTACGAACCGCAGATCATCCCGGGCCTGTTGCAGACCTCCGACTACGCCGCCGCGATCATCCGCGGGGCGCTCCCGGAGACCCCGCAGCTGGACATCGAGAAACGCGTGCAGGTGCGGATGCGCCGGCAGGAACGTGTCTCCACCGACGACCCCGAGGCCGAGCGCGGTCCGCTGCGGCTGTGGGCGGTCATCGACGAGGCGGCCCTGCTGCGCCGGGTGGGCGACTCGCAGGTCATGGTGCGGCAGCTGGAGCACCTGATAATGCAGTCGGAACTCCCGCACGTCACCGTCCAGGTCATGCCCTTCAGCATGGGCGCGCATCCCGGCGTGAACGGCCAGTACGCGATTCTGGAATTCCCGGACGCCTCGGATTCGACCGTGGTCTACATCGAGGGCGTCACCAGCGACCTGTACCTGGAGAAGGCCAACGACGTACAGAAGTACAGCGTCATGTACGAACACCTGCGGGCCCAGGCCCTGAATCCCGACGACACCCGCAAGTTCATCGCGGAACGCATCCAGGAGCACGCGGCCCGTCAGGAGTCGTGACCCGGCGAGAACCGGTGAGACCCGGTGAGATCCGGCGAGACCTGCCGAGACCCGGCGGGATCCGGTGAAATCCGGGCAAGACTCGAATGGCGCGGCACGGTACACCGAGACCGGTCCGTAATGGAAGACCCCACTGGAATATGCCATCCGGTCGAGTGAATGGCCCCTTCACCCGGGCGGATGGGCGAGTAGCGTCGATCACGCCAATCAGGAACAGATTGGCGCCACATCACCACATCACGCTGGACCGGAGTGAACATGGCTATTCTTCAGGGCGCCACGGAAGTCTGGACGAAGTCTTCTTATTCCGCCGGAAACGGCGCGTGCGTCGAAGTCAAGTCGCCCGTCGTCGAGGAGATCGCGGTGCAGGACTCGAAGGTGACGGCCGGCCCGGCCCTCACCTTCGCGCCGGCCGCCTGGACGTCCTTCGTCTCGGGCGTCACCCGGGGGCCGCTTGGCCACCTCGGCTGACCGTCCGGGGAGACCTCCCCGGGCGTCCGCCGTCGCACCGCACCACTGGAAAGAGCCCTCTCGACTGGCCCGCCGTCCCGGCCGAGGGGGCTCGGCCACGCCCGGCCGGGAGCCGTGCACGACTCCCGGCGCGGACCCCGAACCGCCCGGACCGGCTGCGATCCCGCCAGGCTCGCAGCCGGCCCGGGCGCCGGCGTGTCAGGGCTCCCGCCCGGACGTCAGGCCCGGAGCCGGTCCACGTAGCGGTCCGTGCCCGGGACCGTGGGGATGAAGGGCGCGACCAGCTCGACCCGGCCCAGTCCGGTGGCGGCCACCTCATCGTCGAGGCCGAGGAAGCGGTCCACCCAGACCTCCCGGGGGTCCTGCTCGAGGAACCAGAGCAGGGTCAGCCGGGTGTCGACCCCCTCGACCTGCTTCACGTACGTCATCCGGTCCCCCGGCAGCGGGGTGGGCCGGAAGACGGTGACCATCGCGGCCGGGCCGCCCGCCAGCCGCTTGGGCAGCAGCCGGGAGCGCAGCAGCTCCAGCAGTTCCGCCCGCCGGTCCGCCCCCTCGGCGTCCACCACCGTCACGACCAGGCCCGCGTACGGGTGGTCGAGGGCGTGGAAGTCCCGGGGGCCGGCCGCCCCGTCGCGGTAGACGGTGGCCTCGTGGTCCTGGAAGGCCGTGAAGACGTGGGTGCGGTCCTGGTAGACCCGGCCGTCGCGGTTGAGGCGCTTGTTGATGCCGACGGTCCACTTCATGTGCTCGTCGTAGCGGCCCTCGGTGACCCAGTACGTCGAGATGTAGCAGCCGGCGGTCACCGGCTGGGCCACCGCCGACTTCTCCGGGTAGCGCAGCTCCTGGAGGTCCCGGGTGGCCACCCAGCGCCGGCCCGCGTACATCCAGGGCATGGCCATCGCCCCGGCGTAGTAGTGGTCGTCCTCGTACCAGCGGTTGTAGGCGTACTCGTGGCCCGGGTGCGGCTCGACCATGGTGATCAGCGCGTGCCCCGGGTGCACCCCGTACGGCCCGACGGCCGCCAGCTCGGCGTAGTCCCCGGCCCGGGTGTCCTCTGCTCCTGCGTCCTGAGGTGTCATGGCACCGGTGTAGCTGATGCTGCGTCAGATGGGGAGGGGTCGGGCGGTCGCGGGTCCGGCCCTCGGACAGGTAGGTGGCTGATGCATGTTTTTTGGCTAGGGTGGCGGCCAGCCTGGTAGCAGGGCGGGTCACGTCCACACCGGAAGACGTCAAGGAGCCTCCATGCGCGCTCAGTTGCCCCCGTTCGCCGCTCGTGCGACCTCGGTCGCCGCCTCGCCCGTACGGGAGATCCTGGCGCTCACCGAGCGGCCCGGGGTGATCTCCTTCGCGGGCGGGCTGCCCGCGCCCGAGCTCTTCGACGCGGCGGGCCTGCGGGCCGCCTACGACGGGGCCTTCGCGGACTGCGCGGGCCGGGCCCTGCAGTACTCCGTCACCGAGGGCGCCACCGAGCTGCGGGCCGCGGTGGCGGCCCGGGCGAGCGGCCGGGGGCTGCCCACCGCCGTCGAGGACGTGCTGATCACCACCGGCTCCCAGCAGGCGCTCACCCTGATCGCCGCGACCCTGCTGGAGCCGGGCGACACGGTCCTGGTGGAGAACCCGACCTACCTCGCGGCGCTCCAGTGCTTCGGCATGGCGGGCGCGCGGGTGGTCCCGGTCCCGTGCGACGAGGACGGACTCGATCCGGCGGCCCTGGAGGAGCTGGTGCGGCGGGAGCGGCCCAAGCTGCTCTACTCCGTCCCCACCTTCCAGAACCCGACCGGCCGGACGCTGCCCGGGGAGCGGCGCCGGGAGGTGGCCGCGGTGGCCGCCCGGCTGGGCCTGTGGCTGGTCGAGGACGACCCGTACGGGGACCTGCGGTACGAGGGCGCGGAGGTGCCGTGGCTGGCGGCGCACCCGGGGGCGGAGGACCGTACCGCCCTGCTCGGCAGCTTCTCCAAGATCATGGCGCCGGGGCTGCGGCTGGGCTGGCTGCGGGCCCCCGGCGAGCTGCGCCGGGCCGCGGCCCGCGCCAAGCAGGCCGCGGACCTGCACACCTCGACCATCGACCAGATAGCGGCGGCGCGTTACCTGGCGGCGGTGGACCTGAACGACCACCTGGACAAGGTCCGCGGGGCCTACCGCGAGCGGCGGGACGCGCTGCTGGCCGGGCTGGGCGGCGCGCTGCCGGCCGGCTCGGTCTGGAACCGGCCGGCGGGCGGCATGTTCGTCTGGGCCCGCCTCCCGGAGGGCCACGACGCGGCCGCCCTCCTCAAGTCGGCGGTGGCCCACGACGTGGCGTACGTCCCGGGTGCCCCCTTCTACGCCACCGCCCCGGACCCCCGCACCCTGCGGCTCTCCTTCACCACCCACACCCCGGCGGAGATCACGGAGGGGCTGGAGCGGCTCGGGGTGGCGTTGTCCGTCTGAGGGTTCACGGGCGGCGCAGCGCGAGGTGTGCCAGGTCGAGGATGCTGAGCCCGAACATCAGCACCCCGAGCGGGACGTGGAGCGCGGGGTGGTGCGTGACCCCGAGCACCACCTGCGCGGACGCGAGGACGAGGAACCCGCCCGCGTGCCCGATCCGCCGGGCGGAGCCGCCGCCCGGCCGCCAGGCGAGCACGGCGGCCAGCAGGTAGAGCATCGACGCCGCGTACATCACGCGCGCGCCGACGCTGTGCAGCGTCTCGCCGGTGGCGGAGGTGAGCAGCAGCCCGGCGGTGCTCGCCTGGCAGAGGATCGTCAGGGTCTGGAGGGCTATGGCGACCCGGAGGAAGGTGGCCGAGCGGGGGGTGGTCGGGGTGCTGGGGGCGGCGGTGGTGGCCATCGGGGGCTCCTCGGCTGCGGTGATCGGTACTGTCTCGCTGGTCCGACGACGCAGCCCCGCGGAATGTGAGGCGGCGTCCTTGAACGGGGGGCTTGGATGGACGTGTGGGACCCGGGCGGCGCGGTACTCGTCGCCGAGCGGCGGCAGTTGACGAACGTGGCGTACCGGCTGCTCGGTTCGCTGACCGAGGCGGAGGACGCGGTCCAGGAGGCGTACGCCCGCTGGTACGCCATGCCGGCGGCGCGGCGGGCGGCGATCGGCTCGCCGGGCGCCTGGCTGACGACGGTGGCCGGCCGGATCTGCCTGGACGTACTGGGCTCGGCCCGGGCCCGCCGGGAGAAGTACGTCGGCGCCTGGCTGCCGGAGCCGCTGCCGGACCGGACGGAGTGGGGCCGGGGCGGCGGGTCGGGCGGCCCGGACGACCCGGCGGACCGGGTGGTCCTGGACGACTCCGTGAACATGGCCTTCCTCGTCGTCCTCGAGACGATGACCCCGGCGGAACGCGTCGCCTTCGTCCTGCACGACGTCTTCCGCTACCCCTTCGCCGAGATCGCCGCCGTCGTCGGCCGCACCCCGGCCGCCTGCCGCCAGCTGGCGGCCTCGGGACGCCGGCGGGTCCGGGGGGCGTCCGCGGCGGGCTCGGCCCCGGGGACCCCGGGCGACCCGGCCGGGCGGACGGGGCCCCGCGGGGCGGGCGGCGCGGTGGCCGAGCAGGCCCGGCTGGTACGCGAGTTCAAGGTGGCCTGGGAGGCGGCGGACGTCTCGGCGCTGGTCGCCCTGCTGGACCCGGACGCCGTGATGACGGCGGACGGCGGCGGGCTGGTCGGTACGGTCCTCCGCCCGGTGGCGGGCAGCGGCCCGATCGCGCAGTACGTCCGGGCGATCGCCGACAAGGCACCCGGGCTGGTGCTGCTGGAGCGGCAGGTGAACGGCCGGCCGGGCCTGGTGGCCCAACACGGCGGCATGACCGCGACGGTAGCCGCCTTCGCCGTGACCGACACCCACATCACCGACATCTGGGTCATCCGCAACCCGGCGAAGCTGGGGCCGTGGCTGACGCCCTGACCGCGCCCGGGGCCCGCCGCGCATACCCAGCCCCGCTGGGGGCACCTCCCAGCGGGGCTGGAACGCCGGACCACCGGCCAGGGTGGGAGGTTCCGGCGGGGCGCGAGCCCAAAGGGCGGGGCGGACCCCGCCGTTCAGCGGGTGTTACCGAGGGCCCCCTTGGCACAACCATGTCGACATGTCTACATCCGCCCACAGGCGTGACCACCCCCGTTCCCCCCACGGCTACAGACGCCGCGCACACCGGACCGCAACCCGTCAGGGCGGGGCAGCGTTTCGGCCTGACGTCGTGACCGCCCGCGGGAAGTCCTCCGCGCAAGACCTCGTCGCCCACCTGGCCGTCCCCGTCCTGCTGGTCGGCTTCGTGCTGCGCAAGGTCGGTGAACGGCAGGGAGCCGCGGGGCTCGTGGCGGCGGGGACGGCGGCGCAGTTCGCCGCTGTCGTTCCGGTCGCCACGGCCCTTCTGTGGGCGCGGATCCGTGGCCGGCGCGTCTCCCCCGGTGTCTGGGCCCTCCTCGGCGCCTGGACGGTCACCACCCCGCTCGTCTGGGGCGCCCGCTGAACTGCCGGTGCCGGCGCCTCTCAGGCGCCGGTACCGGCGCAGGTGTGCGCATCCGCGACGGTGGCCGCCTTCGCCGTGACCGACACCCGCATCACCGACATCTGGGTCATCCGCAACCCGGCGGAGTTGGGGCCGTGGCTGACGCCTTGACCGGACAGCCCCGCCGTCGTTTGAGGCGACCGTCGCGCAGCGGCGGTGCGGCTTGGGCGCGACCCCGCGCTTCCAGCCCCGCCGGCGCTTGAGGCGACCGTCGCGGCAGCGGCGGTGCGGGGGCTCCGGGGGCGGCCGCCCACCGGTTTCGGGAAGGGGCGGGGTGGGGAGGCGCGGCCGTGGCGGTCG
>NZ_JBFBGK010000034.1:0-69761 GCF_040684615.1 Streptomyces sp. NPDC089919 | reverse complement strand
CGAGGGCGAACCGCGGGTTGCCCACCACGGGCTTGGGCAGGAAGCCCGCCGGGACGTGCGCCACGTGCCGCAGGACCAGGACCACCAGGACCACGCCCAGCGGCGGCCCAGGCGGCTCACGGCGTGCCGGACCGGGTCGTGCCGGTGACCACGCGGGCGCCTGCGGCGAGGGTGGCCGGGGGCAGGGGGACCACTTCGACGTAGCCGTCGCCGGTGGTGCCGGTGCGGACCGGGACGCGGCGGTGGGTGCCGGTGGGGTCGACCGTGGTGACGGAGGTGCGGCCGTCGGCGCCGGCGGAGACCGCCGTGACCGGGACGACCAGCGCCGGGCCGGCCGTCGCGGCCCGTTCGACGGTCAGCCGGACGTCCTGGCCGGCGAGGGCCGCCGGCAGCGGCCGGTCCGGCCGGACCAGCATCCGGTAGCCCAGGTCCGGTCCGGTCCCGCCGGAGCCGGCCGCACCCCCGCCGGGGTCGGCGCCGGACCCCGCTGCGCCGTCGGGGCCCGGGGCGGCCCCGGACCCGGCGAGGGGGCCGGTGGTCCGGTCCGCGGCGACCAGGCCGACCCGCCCGGGCGCCTCCGTGCCCGTCGCCTCGACCGAGATCCGCACCGGCAGCCCGGCCCGCAGCAGTCGCCGCCGGTCCTCCTGGAGGTAGGTCTCGACCAGGAGGTCGCCCGCGGCCAGCGTGAGCACCGGGCCGGTGACCGGCGTCCCGACGGCCGCCGCCAGCCGGCTCACCCGCGCGGGGAAGGACCGTACGTACACCACTTCGGAGGCCGGCAGCATCGGCCCGGCCGCGGCTTCGGCACCGGCCAGCGCGGCCCGGGCACCCGCCAGCGTCTCCCGGGCGCGGGCCGCCTCCCGGGACACCGCGGCCGGGGCGGCCCCCTTCGGGCGGGGCGCCCGCGCCGCGTCCTGCGCGTCCTCCAGTGCCCAGCGGGCGTCGCGTACCGCGGTCCGGGCCGCGGTGAGGGTGGCTGCCGCGTCCGGTACGGCCGGCAGCGGGTCGTAGCCCAGGGCGCGGTAGTGCGCGGCCAGGGCGGCCCCGGTGCCGGGCCCGAAGACCCCCGCCCGGTCCGGCCCGGTGCGGTGGCCCAGCGCGGCCAGGGCCCGCTGGAGCTGGCCGACGTCCGCCCCGGTGGCCCCCGGCCGCAGGTCCCGGTAGGCCGGCAGGGCCCCCGGCAGCGCGAACACCGGCCGCCCGGAGACCTCCGCCAGCACCTGTCCGGCCCGTACCGGCGCCCCGGCCGCCAGCGGGAGCCGGGTCACCACGGCCCGGCCCTCGCCCGGCGGGGCCGGCGCGACCTCGACGCTCTGGCCGGCGACGACGGTGCCGCGCAGCACCACCGTGTCGGCGAGCACCCGCCGCTCGACCGCCGCGAGCAGGTCGCCCTGGGCGGGCGGCGCGGCCTCGGCGGCGGCCTGGGCGGGGGACTTCACGAACACGGTGGCCAGCAGGCCGCCGGTGGTCATGAGGGCGGAGCCGGCGAGCACCCCGAGCACCGCGCGCCGCCCCCGGGCGGTTCCGGTCATCCGCGGTCGGCGCCCTCGGCGCCCTCGGCGCCCGCCGCGCCCTCGACGCCGGCGACGCACCTGCGCAGCTGCTCGGCGTGGTCCGTCTTGAGGCTGTGCAACTGCTCGCGGTTCAGTCCCCGGTCGTCGAACTCCCCGGTGGCCGGGTCGGGGTCCGGGTACCAGGTGACGCCCTCGCGGCGCATGCAGGTGGTCTCGGCGCGGGCCCGGGCCATCCGCTCGGCGGAGGCGGGCCGGGGCGCCGGGGGCGGCGGGAGCTGTGCGCGGCAGGCCCGCTCGGCGGCGGCGATCCGCGCCACCGGTTGCGTCTTGTCGACGATCGGAGCACCGGAATCCGTTTCCACCATCGCCAGCCCCTGCCCTTTCAGACAGCCGGCATAAGCGATTTCCGCGGCGGCCGGCGCCGGGCCGTCCTCCTCCGCAGGTGCATTCGCCGCGGTACAGGCACCGAGCGAAAGGGATATAAGGAGGAACGGAGCGACAATTCGCAGCCGCACGGGGGTGCTTCGCATGGCTCCGAAGACTATGAGCGCGCCCGGGAACAACACAGACGACTCTCGGCCATCTGCGGAAGTTCGCTTGTGCCCCCTCGGTCACCGCCGTTTGAATCCCGGGTCGACAGCGCCCCCAACGCTGTCCGGTCCCCCAAAGACCCCCAACGGTGAGGAATGCGCGATGAATCAGACACTTCGCAGACTCGCTTCCGTCTCCCTCACGGCCGCGGCCCTCGGTGCCGCCCTCCTGACCACTGCGGCGCCCGCGACCGCGTACGCGAAGGACGGATATCTGGAGGCGGACGAGTTCGGCCTCTTCTACAGCATCGGGAACACGGGGTGTGTTTTCGACCTGTACGGCTCGGACGTCAATTTCACCGACAACACCTTCAAAGGCCCGTCCGGCTGCGCGGGTTACGGAAGGAACGTGAACGACAATACGGAGTCCTATCGGAACCGCGACGTGGTGACCTGGCAGGTCTGGACCGACAAGGACTACGACGGAAGTCTCGGCTTCGTGCCGCGGGGTTACAGCGGCGACGCGTCGACGACGTTCCGGAACAAGATCAGCTCCTCGAACTACAAGCTCGGATGACGGCGCGCCGCACGGCCGCGCTGCTCCTGCTCGCCACCGCCCTGCTGGCCGGCTGCGCCCGCGCGGGTGCGGCGGACGGCGCCGGGGAGCCGGCGCTGGGCACGGTCGCGGTCAACCCGCCCACCGCCTCGCTCGCCCTGCCGCTGGACGCGTACCAGGACAGCGACGAGGAGAACCGCCGGATGGACGCCGTCCAGGACCGGCTGACCGGTCAGTGCATGGCCCGCTTCGGCTTCGCCTACCGGCCGCCCTCGGGGGCCCCCGCCCCCGCGGCCCCGGCCGCCGACCGGCACCGGTACCTGTACGGCCTGGCCGACCCGGCGTACGCGGCCCGGTACGGCTACGACAAGGACGCCGGCCGGCTGCAGCCCGCCAAGCCGCGCCGCGCCCCGCTCTCCGACAGCGCGTACACCGTCATGTACGGCGAACGCCCGGGCGCCCGGGGGGTGTCCGGGCCGGACCCGCGCAGCCAGGAGGAAGCGGACGAGGCGGACAGCGGACTGCGGGTCGGGGACCGCAGGGTGCCGCCCGGCGGCTGCGAACGCGAGGGCTACCGGCGGCTCTACGCCCCGGACAAGGACAGCGTCGACCTGCTGTACGCCTTCGGGCTGGCCTCGGAGGCGCACACCCGGGCCGGGCGCGACTCCCGGGTGCGCGCGGTGCTCGCCCGGTGGTCCGACTGCCTGGCGAAGGCGGGCTATCCGGGCATCGCGACCCCGTACGACGTGGTCGAGCAGCTGGGCCTGGACGGGGACCGGGCCGGTACCCGGGCGGTCCGGGCGGCGGTGGCGGACGTGGCCTGCAAGCGGTCGGTCAACCTGGTCGGGGTGTGGGCCGCGGCCGAGGCGGCGTACCAGCGCCGGCTGATCGAGGCGCACGCGCAGACGCTGGCCCGGTACGGCGAGCAGCGCGAGGACCGCTTCCGGCTGGCCGCCGCGCTCTCCTGACCCGGCGTCGGCCGCAGGCGGCCGGGCACGGCGAAGGGCCGGTACTCCACCCCCGAGCGGGGGAGTACCGGCCCTTCGGGCCCGTGGACGGCCCGTCAGAGCGGGACGGGCGTCCGGGAAGCCGTGGCGGGCCCGTCGGAGCGGGGAGGGCCCGGCGCGGCGGGAGGTCGCGTCAGAGCACGCGGACGGCGCCCGAGGGCATGTCGTAGCTCAGCGAGCGCTCGACGATGCCGGTGCTCGGGTTCTGCGCGCCGACGAACTTGCCGCCGCCGATGTAGATGGCCACGTGGTACGCGCTGCCCGCGCCGCCCCAGTAGAGGACGTCGCCGGCCTTCAGGTTGCTCAGCGAGACCTGGGTGCCGGCCGTGGACTGCTCCTGCGACATGCGCGGCAGCGAGATGCCGGCCTGCCGGTAGGCGGCCTGGACCAGGCCCGAGCAGTCGAAGGAGGAGGGGCCGGTGCCGCCCATCACGTACGCCTTGCCGACCTGCGCCAGCGCGAAGTCGACGATCGCCGCGGCGGAGCCGGTGGCGGTGGAGGAGCTGGACGAGCCGGTCGAGGAGCCGGCGGAGTCCGAGGAGTCCGAGCCGGCGGAGCTCTTGGCGGCCAGGGTGGTGCGCGCGGAGCTGCGCGAGGCGCGCTCGGCGGCCTGGCGCTCGGCGGCCTCCTTGGCGGCCTTCTCGGCCGCGGCCTTCTCCTGGGCGTCGGCCTTGGCCTTCTTGGCGGTGCTGGCGGCGCTCTTCTCGGCGGCCCGCTCCTGGGTGTCGAGCTCGCCCTGGAGGGCGGCCGCGCGGGTGGCGTCGGCCGACCTGGTGACGGCGGAGGAGACGTCGGCGGCCACGTCCAGCTTCAGGACCGGCATTTCCTGCGTCTCGGTGACCGGCTCGCTGGGCGCGGCGCTCGCCGGTCCGGCCATCGCCAGGGTGCTGAGGACGCCACCGGCAACTCCGGCGCGGACCGCGAGCTTCGAGATGCTGCGGCGGGGCTTCCGGTGGCTGGGTATGTGAGCGGTAAGGGACATGGGGACAACCGCTATCAGCCGTTCGCGGTTCCCATCAAGAAACGTGGTCTCCGCCACAGTTGGCCGAATCGGCTCCGAATCGGACGCCGTGTACTGCTTATTGACGGCGTAACGGGCGAATCGGACATGGCTTCGCACCGCTCTGATCATGGGGTTTTCGAGATACGTCCGAATTGCCCGGTGCTTACCATCCGCCGACGCCGATGGCCAAGCCCTCTTTCGCGTCAGCGAATTGCGCGTGGCACAGCTCACAGGATCGCCATGCATGGTTCCGGGCGCGGCAGTTCGTGAACTCGTGAACGAGTACCGGCGTCCACTCGCGGCCGCCTCGACTCCCCCGACCGGGGGACGCGGATTCCTATATCACCTGGTTTCTCGTGTCGCCAATTTGCGTGCAGCGGCCACCGTTTGATAGTGCGAGCCCCCTTCCACCTGCGACGACGGGCGCAGATGTCACCTCTGGTGATCGCTTTGGCGCTTTACGTATGAAGATCACCGCTCATCCGACTTCATGATCGTTCGTCGGGTGGTGGAGATCACAAAGTAGTTGTCGTACCCCGTGTCGCAGATCACAGAAGGACGGGCATAGGATGCGCAGCAGTCCGGCTTGTGAACTGCCTCACATGTGCACGATCTTCGCGAGGCGGGACATGCCTCCGGCGGTCGCCCTGCGCGCCGCGGGGGGTTCGGCCGGTGTGCGGTCCAAACGGTCAAGGACGACTGGAAGGAGCGAGGAGCGTGAATGCCTACGCGCCCATCCTCGTGCTCGGCGCCCTCGGGGCAGGGTTTGCGATCTTCTCCGTGGTCATGGCCACGCTAATCGGCCCCAAACGGTACAACCGGGCGAAGCTCGAGGCGTACGAGTGCGGCATCGAGCCGACCCCCACGCCGGCCGGTGGCGGCCGCTTCCCGATCAAGTACTACCTGACGGCGATGCTCTTCATCGTCTTCGACATCGAGATCGTCTTCCTCTACCCCTGGGCGGTCACCTTCGACTCCCTGGGGATCTTCGGGCTCGTCGAGATGCTGCTCTTCGTGCTCACCGTCTTCGTCGCCTACGCGTACGTGTGGCGGCGCGGCGGCCTGGAATGGGACTGAGGGGCTCACACATGGGACTCGAAGAGAAGCTGCCGAGCGGCTTCCTGCTGACCACCGTCGAGCAGGCCGCGGGGTGGGTGCGCAAGGCGTCCGTCTTCCCGGCGACCTTCGGACTCGCCTGCTGCGCCATCGAGATGATGACCACCGGCGCGGGCCGCTACGACCTGGCCCGGTTCGGCATGGAGGTCTTCCGCGGCTCGCCGCGGCAGGCCGACCTGATGATCGTCGCGGGCCGGGTCAGCCAGAAGATGGCGCCGGTGCTGCGGCAGGTCTACGACCAGATGCCGGCCCCGAAGTGGGTCATCTCGATGGGCGTCTGCGCCTCCTCCGGAGGCATGTTCAACAACTACGCGATCGTCCAGGGCGTGGACCACATCGTCCCGGTCGACATCTACCTGCCCGGCTGTCCGCCGCGCCCCGAGATGCTGATGGACGCGATCCTCAAGCTCCACCAGAAGATCCAGGGCGGAAAGCTCGGCGTGAACGCGCGGGACGCCGCCCGCGAGGCGGAGGAGGCGGCCCTCAAGGCGCTCCCCACCATCGAGATGAAGGGGCTGCTCCGGTGAGCGAGAGCCACGAGCCGACGCCCGAGAACGGCAACAACGTTCCTGCCCCCCGGGACGCGGGCGGCGAGGTCATCGGCGTCCGCAAGGGCATGTTCGGCGCCCGGAACGGCGGCGACACCTCCGGCTACGGCGGCCTGGTCCGCACCGTCGCCCTGCCCGGCGCCAGCAGCCGGCCCTACGGCGGCTGGTTCGACGAGGTGGCCGACGAGCTCGAGGGCGCGCTGGAGGAGCAGGACCTGCTCCCCGCCAACGCCATCGAGAAGACCGTGGTCGACCGCGGGGAACTGACCTTCCACATCGCCCGCGAGCACCTGCTCCAGGTCGCCCGGACGCTGCGCGACGACCCGGCCCTGCGCTTCGAACTCTGCACCGGCGTCAGCGGGGTGCACTTCCCCGGGGACAAGGGCCGCGAGCTGCACGCCGTCTACCACCTGCGCTCGCTCACCCACGGGCGGCTGCTCCGGCTGGAGGTCTCGGCCCCCGACGCCGACCCGCACGTCCCCTCGCTGGTCACGGTCTACCCGACGAACGACTGGCACGAGCGCGAGGCGTACGACTTCTTCGGCCTGATCTTCGACGGGCACCCGGCCCTCACCCGGATCATGATGCCGGACGACTGGCAGGGCTTCCCGCAGCGCAAGGACTACCCGCTCGGCGGCATCCCCGTCGAGTACAAGGGCGCCCAGATCCCGGCTCCCGACCAGCGGAGGTCGTACAGCTGATGTCCTCTTCCCACCCGTCTCAGCAGGCCGACGAGGCCTCCGCCCGCGAGACGACCGAAGGCCCGGTCTACACCGTCACCGGCGGCGACTGGGACGAGATCGTCCGGTCCGCGGCCAAGGCCGACGACGAGCGCATCGTCGTCAACATGGGTCCCCAGCACCCCTCCACCCACGGTGTGCTCCGGCTCATCCTGGAGATCGAGGGCGAGACCGTCACCGAGGCGCGCTGCGGGATCGGCTACCTGCACACCGGCATCGAGAAGAACCTCGAATTCCGGAACTGGACGCAGGGCACGACCTTCGTGACGCGCATGGACTACCTGACGCCGTTCTTCAACGAGACGGCCTACTGCCTCGGCGTCGAGAAGCTGCTCGGCATCACCGACCAGGTGCCCGACCGCGCCTCGGTGATCCGGGTGCTGCTGATGGAGCTCAACCGGATCTCCTCCCACCTGGTGTGCATCGCCACCGGCGGCATGGAGCTGGGCGCCACCACGATCATGATCTACGGCTTCCGCGACCGCGAACTGATCCTCGACATCTACGAGCTGATCACCGGCCTGCGCATGAACCACGCGTTCATCCGCCCCGGCGGCCTCGCCCAGGACCTGCCCCCGGGCGCCATGGACCAGCTCCGCGACTTCGTGAAGACCTTCAAGAAGAACCTGCCGGAGTACGACAAGCTCGCCACCGGCAACCCGATCTTCAAGGCGCGCATGCAGGACGTGGGCTACCTCGACCTGACCGGCTGCATGGCGCTCGGCGCCACCGGGCCGATCCTGCGCTCCGCGGGCCTGCCGCACGACCTGCGCAAGTCCGACCCGTACTGCGGTTACGAGACGTACGACTTCGAGGTGCCGACCACCGAGAGCTGCGACTCCTACGGCCGCTTCCTGGTCCGGCTCGAGGAGATGCGGCAGTCGCTGCGGATCGTCGAGCAGTGCCTGGAGCGGCTGGAGCCGGGCCCGGTCATGGTCGAGGACAAGAAGATCGCCTGGCCCGCGCAGCTCGCGATGGGACCCGACGGCCTCGGCAACTCCCTCGACCACATCAAGAACATCATGGGCACCTCCATGGAAGCCCTCATCCACCACTTCAAGCTGGTGACCGAGGGCTTCCGGGTCCCCGCCGGGCAGGCCTACGCGGCCGTCGAGTCGCCCAAGGGCGAGCTGGGCGTGCACGTGGTCTCCGACGGCGGCACCCGCCCCTACCGGGTCCACTTCCGCGACCCGTCCTTCACCAACCTGCAGGCCATGGCGGCCATGTGCGAGGGCGGCCAGGTCGCCGACGTCATCGTCGCCGTCGCCTCCATCGACCCCGTGATGGGAGGCGTCGACCGATGACCGACGTATCGCTCGGCATGCCGCAGCTCCCGGCCCCGGACTTCCCCGAGGAGGTCCGCGCCCGGCTGGAGGCCGACGCCAAGGAGGTCGTGGCCCGCTACCCCGACAGCCGCTCCGCGCTGCTGCCGCTGCTGCACCTGGTGCAGTCGGAGGAGGGGCACGTCTCGCGCACCGGGATCCGCTTCTGCTCCGAGGTGCTGGGGCTGACCACCGCCGAGGTCACCGCGGTCGCCACCTTCTACACGATGTACCGCCGCAAGCCCTCGGGCGAGTACCAGGTGGGCGTCTGCACCAACACGCTCTGCGCGGTGATGGGCGGCGACGCCATCTTCGACGAGCTCAAGGCGCACCTCGGGGTCGGCAACAACGAGACCACCCCCGACGGCAAGGTCACCCTCGAGCACATCGAGTGCAACGCGGCCTGCGACTTCGCCCCGGTGCTGATGGTCAACTGGGAGTTCTTCGACAACCAGACCCCCGGGTCCGCCAAGGCGCTGGTCGACGACCTGCGCGCGGGCCGGCCCGTGGAGCCCACCCGCGGCGCGCCCCTGTGCACGTACAAGGAGACCGCCCGGATCCTGGCCGGCTTCCCCGACGAGCGGCCCGGCGCGGTGGCCGCGAGCGGCGGCGCCGGCCCGGCCTCGCTGACCGGTCTGCGGATCGCCCGCGGCGAGGCCGCCCCGCACAACAAGGTCGTCCACCCGCGCGCCGAGTCCGGTACCGAGGAGGGGGAGTGATGTCCGTGTCCACCCACGAGGACCACGGGGGCCTCGCCCGGCCCGCCGGGGGCGGCAGCCCGGAGAAGTTGCTGGCCCCCGTGCTGTCGGCGTTCTGGGACGACCCCGAGTCCTGGACGCTGGAGACCTACCGGCGGCACGAGGGCTACGAGGGCCTGCGCAAGGCGCTGGCCATGACCCCGGACGACCTGATCGCGTACGTGAAGGACTCGGGGCTGCGCGGCCGCGGCGGCGCCGGCTTCCCGACCGGCATGAAGTGGCAGTTCATCCCGCAGGGCGACGGCAAGCCGCACTACCTCGTCGTCAACGCCGACGAGTCGGAGCCGGGCACCTGCAAGGACATCCCGCTGCTCTTCGCCAACCCGCACTCGCTCATCGAGGGGATCGTGATCGCCTGCTACGCGATCCGCTCCTCGCACGCCTTCATCTACCTGCGCGGCGAGGTCGTGCCGGTGCTGCGCCGGCTGCACGAGGCCGTGCGCGAGGCCTACGCGGCCGGCTACCTCGGCAAGGACGTGCTGGGCAGCGGCCTGGACCTCGAACTGACCGTGCACGCGGGCGCCGGCGCGTACATCTGCGGCGAGGAGACCGCGCTGCTCGACTCGCTGGAGGGACGCCGCGGCCAGCCCCGGCTGCGCCCGCCCTTCCCTGCGGTCGAGGGCCTGTACGCGTGCCCCACCGTGGTGAACAACGTCGAGTCCATCGCCTCGGTTCCCGCGATCCTCCAGCGGGGCAAGGACTGGTTCAAGTCGATGGGCACCGAGAAGTCCCCGGGCTTCACGCTCTACTCGCTCAGCGGCCACGTCGCGAGCCCCGGGCAGTTCGAGGCCCCGCTCGGCATCACCCTGCGCCAGCTGCTGGACATGAGCGGCGGGATGCGGCCCGGCCACCGGCTGAAGTTCTGGACCCCGGGCGGCTCCTCCACCCCGATGTTCACCGACGAGCACCTCGACGTCCCGCTGGACTACGAGGGCGTCGGCGCGGCCGGCTCGATGCTGGGCACCAAGGCCCTCCAGTGCTTCGACGAGACCACCTGCGTGGTCCGCGCGGTCACCCGCTGGACGGAGTTCTACGCCCACGAGTCCTGCGGCAAGTGCACCCCCTGCCGCGAGGGCACCTACTGGCTCGTCCAGTTGCTGCGGGACATCGAGGACGGCAAGGGCGAGATGGCCGACCTCGACAAGCTGAACGACATCGCCGACAACATCAACGGCAAGTCCTTCTGCGCCCTCGGCGACGGCGCCGCCAGCCCCATCTTCTCCTCGCTCCAGTACTTCCGCGACGAGTACGAGCAGCACATCACGGGCAAGGGCTGCCCCTTCGACCCGGCGAAGTCGACCCTGTGGGCCGACACGGAGGTGACCGCATGACCATCGCCACCAATGCCCCCTCCGGGGGCGGGGAAGCGGCGCTCCCTCCGGCGGACCTGGTCTCGCTGACCATCGACGGCATCCCGCTGTCGGTCCCCAAGGGCACCCTCGTGATCCGCGCCGCCGAGCAGGTCGGCGTGGAGATCCCGCGGTTCTGCGACCACCCGCTGCTGGAGCCGGCCGGCGCCTGCCGGCAGTGCATCGTCGAGGTGGAGGGGCAGCGCAAGCCCTCCGCCTCCTGCACCATCACCTGCACCGACGGCATGGTGGTGCGCACCCAGCTGACCTCGCCGGTGGCCGAGAAGGCCCAGCGGGGCGTGATGGAGCTGCTGCTGATCAACCACCCGCTGGACTGCCCGGTCTGCGACAAGGGCGGCGAGTGCCCGCTGCAGAACCAGGCCATGTCCCACGGGCAGGCCGAGTCCCGCTTCGAGGGCCGCAAGCGGACCTACGAGAAGCCGGTGCCGATCTCCACGCAGGTGCTGCTGGACCGGGAGCGGTGCGTGCTGTGCGCGCGCTGCACCCGCTTCTCCGAGCAGATCGCCGGCGACCCGATGATCGAGCTGCTGGAGCGGGGCGCGCTCCAGCAGGTGGGCACCGGCGAGGGCGACCCCTTCGAGTCGTACTTCTCCGGCAACACCATCCAGATCTGCCCGGTGGGCGCGCTGACCTCGGCCGCCTACCGCTTCCGCTCCCGCCCCTTCGACCTGGTCTCCTCGCCCGGCGTGTGCGAGCACTGCGCCGGCGGCTGCGCCACCCGCACCGACCACCGGCGCGGCAAGGTGCTGCGCCGGATGGCCGCCGAGGACCCGGAGGTCAACGAGGAGTGGGTGTGCGACAAGGGCCGGTTCGGCTTCCGGTACGCCCAGCGGCCGGACCGGCTGACCACGCCCCTGGTGCGTGACCCGGCGACCGGGGCGCTGGCCCCGGCGAGCTGGCCCGAGGCGCTGGAGGCGGCCGCCCGCGGCCTGGCGGCGGCCCGCGGCCGGGCCGGGGTGCTGACCGGCGGCCGGCTGACCGTCGAGGACGCCTACGCCTACGCGAAGTTCGCGCGGGTGGTGCTGGACACCAACGACATCGACTTCCGGGCCCGGGTCCACTCGGCCGAGGAGGCGGACTTCCTGGCCGCCACCGTCGCCGGGCGGGGCAAGGACCTCTCCGGCACCGGGGTCACGTACACCGCGCTGGAGCAGGCCCCGGCGGTGCTGCTGGCGGGCATCGAGTCGGAGGAGGAGGCCCCCGGGGTCTTCCTGCGGCTGCGCAAGGGCCACCGCACCCGCAAGCAGCGGACCTTCGCGCTGGCGCCCTTCGAGACCCGGGGCCTGGCGAAGGCGGGCGGCACGCTGCTGCCGGCCGCGCCCGGCACCGAGCCGGAGTGGCTGGACGCGCTCTCCTCCCGGACCGGCCTGGAGGCCGGCGGCGAGGCCGCGGCCGAGGCGCTGCGGACCCCCGGCGCGGTGATCGTGGTCGGCGAGCGGCTGGCGGCGGTGCCCGGTGCGCTGACCGCGGCGGTCCGCACGGCCGCGGCGACCGGCGCCTCCCTGGTGTGGATCCCGCGCCGGGCCGGCGAGCGGGGCGCGGTGGAGGCGGGGGCGCTGCCCTCGCTGCTGCCGGGCGCCCGGCCGGCCACCGACCCGCGGGCCCGCGAGGAGGTCGCGAGCGCCTGGGGCCTGGAGGAACTGCCGCACCGCTACGGCCGCGACACCGGCCAGATCGTGGCCGCGGCCGCCTCCGGCGAGCTGGGCGCACTGCTGGTGGCGGGCGTGGAGGTGGCGGACCTGCCGGACCCGGCCCGGGCCCGCACGGCGCTGGCCGAGGCCTTCGTGGTCGCCCTGGAGCTGCGGCCGAGTGAGGTCACCGAGCGGGCGGACGTGGTCTTCCCGGTCGCGGCCGTCGCCGAGAAGGCCGGCTCCTTCCTCAACTGGGAGGGCCGGGTGCGGCCCTTCGAGGCGGCGCTGCGGCCGGAGCAGATGACCCGCCGGCTGGCCCCGGCCGACTCCCGGGTGCTGCACATGCTGGCCGACGCGGACGGCCGGGAGCTGGGCCTGCCGGACGTGCACGCGGTCCGCCGCGAGCTGGAGCGGCTGGGCACCTGGGCCGGCGAGCGGGCCGAGGAGCAGTCCACCGGGCGGCAGCCGCTGCCCCGGCCGGCCGCGGGCGAGGCGGTCCTGGCGGGCCACCGCCTGCTGCTGGACCAGGGCCTGCTCCAGGACGGAGACGAGGCGCTGGCCGGCACCCGGCACGCGGCGAACGCCCGGCTGTCGGCGGCCACCGCGGCCGAGACCGGCGTCAAGGACGGGGACCCGCTGGCCGTCACCGGCCCGGCGGGGACCGTGGAACTGCCCCTGCTGATCACCGAGATGCCGGACCGGGTGGTCTGGCTCCCGCTGAACTCGGCCGGCGGCGGCGTGGCCTCGGACACGGGTGCCCTGCCGGGCGCCCTGGTCCGGATCGGCCCGTCCGTCCCCGCCGCCGCGGACGGCGGCACGACGCCGGAGGTGCGAGCGTGAACGCGGTACAACTGGCGGTCGAGGACCTCTCCCTCTTCGGCCGCGACCCCTGGTGGCTGGTGGTCGTCAAGGCGGTGTTCTGCTTCGCCTTCCTGATGGTGAACGTCCTGTTCTCCATCGTCTGGGAGCGCAAGGTCGTCGCCTGGATGCAGCTGCGCATCGGCCCCAACCGGCACGGCCCCTGGGGCCTGCTCCAGTCGCTGGCCGACGGCGTCAAGCTGATGCTCAAGGAAGACCTGATCGTCAAGCGGGCCGACAAGGTCGTCTACGTCCTGGCGCCGATCATCGCGGCGATCCCGGCCTTCATGGCGATCGCGGTGATCCCCTTCGGCCCCTCGGGCAACGAGGTCTCGATCTTCGGGCACCGCACCACGATGCAGCTCACCGACCTGCCGATCGCGATGCTCTACATCCTCGCGGTGGCCTCGGTCGGCATCTACGGCATCGTGCTGGCGGGCTGGTCCTCCGGGTCGACGTACCCGCTGCTGGGCGGTCTGCGCTCGTGCGCGCAGATGATCTCGTACGAGATCGCCATGGGCGCGGCCTTCGCCTCGGTCTTCCTCTACTCCGGGTCGATGTCGACCTCGGCGATCGTGGACGCGCAGGCGGACCGCTGGTACATCGTGCTGCTGCCGGTGTCCTTCATCATCTACGTGGTCACGATGGTCGGCGAGACCAACCGCGCGCCGTTCGACATGCCGGAGTCCGAGGGCGACCTGGTCGGCGGCTTCAACACCGAGTACTCCTCGATCAAGTTCGCGCTGTTCATGCTGGCCGAGTACGTCAACATGATCACGGTCTCGGCGGTCTCGGCCACCCTCTTCCTCGGCGGCTGGCGGGCCCCTTACCCGATCAGCACCTTCTGGGAGGGCGCCAACCACGGCTGGTGGCCGATGCTCTGGTTCTCGCTCAAGGTCCAGCTGCTGCTCTTCTTCTTCATCTGGCTGCGCGGCACGCTGCCCCGGGTCCGCTACGACCAGCTGATGAAGCTGGGCTGGAAGGTCCTCATCCCGGTCTCGGTGGTCTGGCTGATGCTGGTCGCCTCCGTGCGGGCGCTGCGCAACGAGAACTACGACTTCGGCGACATCGTGCTGTACGTCGGCAGCGGGGTGATCGCGATCCTGCTGCTCTCCTTCGTCGCGGACCTCTTCCGCGACCGGAAGGCCAAGGCCGCCGAGGCCGGTGCCCGCGCGGCCGGCGGCACCGAGGCCTTCGACGCGATGGCGGGCGGCTTCCCCGTACCGCCCAAGCCCGGGCAGGTCCTCCCACCCGTACCCCGGCGGCGGTCCCGCGAGGAGCGGGAGCTGGTCGTCAGCGGCGGGACGAATTCCGACAGCGACCGAGAGGAGGGTGCTGAGAATGTCTGACGAGAAGTGGCAGAACCCGGTGGCCGGCTTCGGCGTGACCTTCAAGGCCATGTTCAAGAAGCGGCTGACCGAGCAGTACCCCGAGGAGCCGAAGACCACCGCTCCGCGCTTCCACGGACGGCACCAGCTCAACCGCCATCCGGACGGCCTGGAGAAGTGCATCGGCTGCGAGCTGTGCGCCTGGGCCTGTCCCGCCGACGCGATCTACGTGGAGGGCGCGGACAACTCCGAGGAGGAGCGCTACTCCCCGGGCGAGCGGTACGGCCGCGTCTACCAGATCAACTACGCCCGCTGCATCCTGTGCGGGCTGTGCGTCGAGGCCTGCCCGACCCGGGCGCTGACCATGACGAACGAGTTCGAACTGGCCGACTCGAGCCGGGAGTCGCTGATCTACACCAAGGAGCAGCTGCTCGCCGGCTTCACCGAGGACATGGTCGCCCCGCCGCACGCGATGTTCCCGGGCACCGACGAGGGCGACTACTACCGCGGCCAGGTCACCGGCGCGGCGCCCGGCACGGTGCGCCAGACGATGTCGCACGCCCGGGACGAGGCCGACCCGGCGGACAACGGCACCGCGGAGGTGGGGGCATGAGCGCGGCGGTGCTGGCCGCCGCCTCGGCGTCCACCACGTCCACCGGCGAGGCCTTCCAGTTCTGGGTGCTGGGCACGGTCGCGGTGATCGGCGCCCTGTCGACGATCCTGATGCGGCGGGCGGTGCACAGTGCCCTCAGCCTCGCCGGGACGATGATCATCCTGGCGGTCTTCTACCTGGCCAACGGCGCGTACTTCCTGGGCATCGTGCAGGTCGTCGTCTACACCGGCGCGATCATGATGCTCTTCCTCTTCGTCGTGATGCTCGTCGGCGTCACCGCCGCGGACTCGCTGAAGGAGACCATCAAGGGCCAGCGGGTGCTGGCCGCGGTCTGCGGGCTGGGCTTCGGCATCCTCCTGATCGCCGGCCTCGGCAACGCCGGGCTCAAGCACTTCGACGGGCTGGGGCAGGTCAACTCCCGCGGTCACGTGGAGGGCCTGGCGGAGCTGATCTTCACCAAGTACGTCTTCGCCTTCGAGATCACCGGCGCGCTGCTGATCACGGCGGCGGTCGGCGCGATGGTGCTCACCCACCGCGAGCGCACCGAGCGGGCCGCCACCCAGCGCGAACTGGCCGAGCGCCGGGTGCGCGAGGGCGTCCAGCTCCCGCCGCTGCCGGCCCCCGGCGTGTACGCGCGGCACAACGCCGTCGACATCCCCGGTCTGCTGCCGGACGGTACGCCCTCCGAGCTCACGGTCAGCGCGACCCTGCGGGAGCGCGGCCAGGTCCGGGACGTCTCGACGCAGGCGCTGGAGGACCTCAAGGCCCTCGAGCAGCAGTCCGCCAAGCGGCTCGGCCGTGAGCTCGGCCGTGAGGAGGCCGCCAAGTGAACCCCGTCAACTACCTGTACCTCGCGGCCCTGCTCTTCACCATCGGCGCGACCGGGGTGCTGATCCGGC
Organism: Streptomyces sp. NPDC089919; assembly: GCF_040684615.1. Lineage (NCBI taxonomy): Bacteria > Bacillati > Actinomycetota > Actinomycetes > Kitasatosporales > Streptomycetaceae > Streptomyces > Streptomyces sp. NPDC089919. Next base: position 53,968 of record NZ_JBFBGK010000034.1, on the reverse strand, counting down.
GGAACGCGATCGTGGTGTTCATGTGCGTGGAGCTGATGCTCAACGCCTGCAACCTGGCCTTCGTCACCTTCTCGCGGATGCACGGCAACCTCGACGGCCAGATCATCGCCTTCTTCACGATGGTCGTGGCCGCCGCGGAGGTCGTGGTCGGGCTCGCGATCATCGTGTCGCTCTTCCGCGCCCGCCACTCGGCCTCGGTCGACGACGCCAGCCTGATGAAGCTGTAAGGGGTCGGATCACGTGGACAACCTGATTGCGCTGCTGATCGCGGCGCCCCTGCTCGGAGCGGCGGTGCTGCTCTGCGGCGGCCGCCGCCTCGACAAGGCCGGCCACTGGCTCGGCACCCTGCTCGCCGGCGCCTCGTTCGTCATCGGCGCGGTGCTCTTCGCCGACATGCTCGGCCGGGACGGCGAGGACCGGACCGTGCACCAGCACCTCTTCTCGTGGGTGCCGGTGGGCGGCTTCAAGGCCGACGTGGCCTTCCAGCTCGACCAGCTGTCGATGACCTTCGTGCTGCTGATCACCGGGGTGGGCACGCTCATCCACGTGTACTCGATCGGGTACATGGAGCACGACGAGCGCCGCCGCCGGTTCTTCGGCTACCTCAACCTCTTCCTCGCGGCGATGCTGCTGCTGGTGCTGGCCGACAACTACCTCCTGCTGTACGTCGGCTGGGAGGGCGTGGGCCTGGCCTCGTACCTGCTGATCGGCTTCTGGCAGCACAAGCCCAGCGCGGCCACCGCCGCCAAGAAGGCCTTCCTGGTCAACCGGGTCGGCGACATGGGCCTGTCGATCGCCATCATGCTGATGTTCACCACCTTCGGCACCTTCGCCTTCGAGCCGGTGCTGAAGGCGGCCGGGCAGACCGGTGAGGGCAAGCTGACCGCCATCGGCCTGATGCTGCTGCTGGCCGCCTGCGGCAAGTCCGCCCAGGTGCCGCTGCAGTCCTGGCTCGGCGACGCGATGGAGGGCCCGACCCCGGTCTCGGCCCTGATCCACGCCGCGACCATGGTCACCGCCGGCGTCTACCTGATCGTCCGCTCCGGCGCGATCTTCAACGGCGCCCCGGACGCCCAGCTGGTGGTCACCGTCGTCGGTGCGGTCACGCTCCTCTTCGGTGCGATCGTCGGTTGCGCCAAGGACGACATCAAGAAGGCGCTGGCCGGCTCGACCATGTCGCAGATCGGCTACATGATCCTCGCCGCGGGCCTGGGCCCGATCGGCTACGTGTTCGCGATCATGCACCTGGTCACCCACGGCTTCTTCAAGGCGGGCCTCTTCCTCGGCGCCGGCTCGGTGATGCACGGGATGAACGACGAGGTCGACATGCGCAAGTACGGCGCCCTGCGCTCGTACATGCCGGTCACCTTCGCCACCTTCGGCCTCGGCTACCTGGCCATCATCGGCTTCCCGGGCCTGTCCGGCTTCTTCTCCAAGGACAAGATCATCGAGGCGGCCTTCGCCAAGGGCGGCACCGAGGGCTGGATCCTCGGTTCGGTCGCCCTGCTGGGCGCCGCCATCACGGCCTTCTACATGACGCGCGTGATGCTGATGACCTTCTTCGGCGAGAAGCGCTGGCAGCCGGACGCGGAGGGCCACGAGCCGCACCCGCACGAGTCCCCGAAGAGCATGACGATCCCCATGATCGTGCTGGCCTTCGGCTCCGTCTTCGCCGGCGGGATCTTCGGCATCGGCGACCGCTTCCTGCACTGGCTGGAGCCGGTCACCGGGCACGCCGAGGGCGACTCCCCGGTCAGCGCGCTGACCGTCACCGGCGCCACCATGGTCGTGCTGGTCGTGGGCGTGGCGATCGCCTGGTCGATGTACGGGCGCAAGCCGGTCCCGGTGACCGCCCCGCGCGGCTCGCTGCTGACCCGCGCCGCCCGCCGCGACCTGCTCCAGGACGACTTCAACCACGTCGTGCTGGTGCGCGGCGGCGAGCACCTGACCCGCTCGCTGGTCTACGTCGACCACACCCTGGTCGACGGGGTGGTCAACGGCACGGCCGCCTCGGTGGGCGGGCTCTCCGGCCGGCTGCGCAAGCTGCAGAACGGCTACGCCCGCTCGTACGCGGTCTCGATGTTCGGGGGCACGGCGATCCTGATCGCCGCGACCCTGCTGATGAGGGCGGTGTGAAATGAGTTTCCCGCTTCTGACGGCGACGGCCGCGCTCCCCGCGGTCGGCGCGGTCCTCACGGCGGCCGTCCCGGCCGCCCGCCGGACCGCCGCCAAGTGGCTCGCGCTGCTCGTCTCCCTGGCGACGCTCGTCCTGGCCGCGGTGGTCGCGGTCCGCTTCGAGCCCGGCGGTGCGCGCTACCAGCTCACCGAGTCGCACTCCTGGATCGCTGACTTCGGGGTCCGCTACGAACTGGGCGTGGACGGCATCGGGGTGGCGCTGATCGCGCTCACCGCGCTGCTGATCCCGTTCGTGATCGCGGCCGGCTGGCACGACGCCGACCCCCTGGAGACGGAAGCGTCCAATAGCAGCTTCGCTGCGGGCTCCCGCTGGCGGCCGACCCAGGGCTTCTTCGCCCTGATCCTGATGGTCGAGGCGATGGTGATCATCTCCTTCGAGGCCACCGACGTCTTCCTCTTCTACATCTTCTTCGAAGCCATGCTCATCCCGATGTACTTCCTCATCGGCGGCTTCGGGGACCGGGCGCACAGCGGCAGCGACGAGAACGCCGCCGCCCAGCGCTCCTACGCGGCGGTCAAGTTCCTGCTCTACAACCTGGTCGGCGGCCTGATCATGCTGGCCGCGGTGATCGGGCTGTACGCGGTCACCAAGACCTTCTCGCTCGCCGAGATCGCCGACCTGCGGGCCGCCGGCAAGCTGGACATGGCGACCAACACCGAGCGGCTGCTCTTCCTCGGCTTCTTCTTCGCCTTCGCGGTGAAGGCGCCGCTGTGGCCGCTGCACACCTGGCTGCCCAACGCCATGGGCGAGGCCACCGCGCCGGTCGCGGTGCTGATCACCGCGGTGGTCGACAAGGTCGGCACCTTCGCGATGCTCCGCTTCTGCCTCCAGCTCTTCCCCGAGGCCAGCAAGTGGGCGACCCCGGTGATCCTGGTGCTCGCCGTGATCAGCATCGTGTACGGCGCGCTGCTCGCGGTGGGCCAGCGGGACATCAAGCGGCTGGTGGCCTACGCGTCGATCTCGCACTTCGGCTTCATCATCCTGGGCATCTTCGCGATGACCACCCAGGGCCAGTCCGGCGCGACCCTCTACATGGTCAACCACGGCATCTCGACGGCCGCGCTGATGCTGGTGGCCGGCTTCCTGATCTCCCGCCGCGGCTCCCGGCTCATCGCCGACTACGGCGGCGTGCAGAAGGTCGCCCCGGTGCTCGCCGGCACCTTCCTGATCGGCGGCCTGGCCACCCTCTCGCTGCCCGGGCTCGCGCCCTTCGTCAGCGAGTTCCTGGTCCTGGTGGGCACCTTCGCCCGCTACCCGGCCGTCGGCATCGTCGCGACCGTCGGCATCGTGCTCGCCGCGCTCTACACGCTGGTGCTGTACCAGCGCACCATGACCGGCCCCGTGAAGGACGAGGTCCGGTCCATGCCGGACCTGAAGCTGCGCGAACTGCTCGTGGTGACCCCGCTGATCGCGCTGCTGATCTTCCTCGGCGTCTACCCCAAGCCGCTGACGGAGATCGTGAACCCGGCGGTCCAGCACACGATGTCCGACGTGCACCAGAAGGACCCCCGGCCCGAGGTGGAGGCGGCCAAGTGAGCAACAGCATGATGGGCCTGGCGGCCGCGGCCGCCGGTCCCGTGGACAAGATCCCGGCCCCGCACATCGAGTACGCCCAGCTCTCCCCGGTCCTGATCGTGCTCGGCGCGGCGGTCCTCGGGGTGCTGGTGGAGGCGTTCGTACCGCGCCGGGCCCGGCACTACACCCAGGTGTTCCTGACGGTCGCCGGGCTGGCAGCGGCCTTCGCCGCGGTGGTCGGCCTGGCCGCCGCCGGGTACGGCACGACCAAGGCGCACATCGCCGCGATGGGCGCGGTCGCGGTGGACGGCCCCGCGCTGTTCCTCCAGGGCACCATCCTGCTGGCCTCCGTGGTCGCGGTGTTCACCTTCGCCGAGCGGCGGCTGGACCCGGCGGCGCACGGCAGCAAGGTGGACTCCTTCGCCGCGCAGGCCGCGTCGGTACCGGGCAGCGACAGCGAACGCGAGGCGGTCCGGGCCGGTTTCACCACCAGCGAGGTCTTCCCGCTGGCGCTGTTCGCGGTCGCGGGCATGCTGGTCTTCCCGGCGGCCAACGACCTGCTGACGCTGTTCGTGGCGCTGGAGGTCTTCTCCCTGCCGCTGTACCTGCTCTGCGCGCTGGCCCGCCGCCAGCGGCTGATGTCGCAGGAGGCCGCGGTCAAGTACTTCCTGCTCGGCGCCTTCTCCTCGGCGTTCCTGCTGTTCGGCGTGGCGCTGGTGTACGGCTACGCGGGCACGGTCACGTACGCGGGCATCGCCGACGTGGTCGACGGCACGGTCGTCAAGATCGACCCGGCGCTGGCCGACACCATGGGCAACGACGCGCTGCTGCTGATCGGCGGCGCGATGATCCTGATGGGCCTGCTGTTCAAGGTCGGCGCGGTGCCGTTCCACATGTGGACCCCGGACGTCTACCAGGGCGCCCCGACCCCGGTGACCGGCTTCATGGCCGCCGCCACCAAGGTCGCCGCCTTCGGCGCGCTGCTGCGGCTGCTGTACGTGGTGCTGCCCGGGCTGCGCTGGGACTGGCGGCCGGTGATGTGGGGCGTCGCGATCATCACGATGCTGGCCGGTGCGGTCATCGCGGTCACCCAGACCGACGTGAAGCGGCTGCTGGCCTACTCCTCGATCGCGCACGCCGGCTTCATCCTCGCGGGCGTGATCGCCACCAACCAGGAGGGGATCTCCTCGGTCCTCTTCTACCTGGGCGCCTACTCCTTCGTCACCATCGGGGCCTTCGCGGTGGTGACGCTGGTGCGGGACGCCGGCGGCGAGGCCACGCACCTGTCCAAGTGGGCCGGTCTGGGCCGGCGTTCGCCGCTGACCGCGGCGGTGTTCGCGGTCTTCCTGCTGGCCTTCGCGGGCATCCCGCTGACCTCCGGCTTCGCCGGGAAGTTCGCGGTCTTCAAGGCCGCGGCGGAGGGCGGGGCCGGGGCGCTGGTCGTGGTCGGTGTGATCTCCTCGGCGATCGCCGCGTTCTTCTACATCCGGGTGATCGTCCTGATGTTCTTCAGCGAGCCGAAGGCGGACGGCCCCACGGTCGCGGTGCCCTCGCCGCTGACGATGACCACCATCGCGGTGGGCGTCGCGGTCACGGTGGTACTGGGCCTGGCGCCGCAGTACTTCCTGGACCTGGCGGACCAGGCGAGCGTGTTCGTGCGCTAGCCCGTCGTACGGCCCCGGGCCCGGCTCCCGTTCCTCACGGGGCCGGGCCCTCGTGCGTCTGGCCGGCCGGGCAGGACACGGTGGGGTTGTACTGCTTGAACATCCCGTTCGGGTTGTCCTTCCACAGCCACACGTGCAGGTCGTAGTGGACCGGCTGGCCCGGGTGGTGGCCCTTCATCGGCCCGTCGAAGGGCACCCCGAAGAGGGTCGGGCGGTCGTCGTCGGTGTCCAGCCGGCCGTCCCGGTCGTAGACGATCCACTCGGCGCCGGTCAGCTGGCGGCGGTGGGTGAGCGGGTCGTCCTCGTAGAGCAGGGCACCCGGCCGGGCCGGGTCCAGGCTGCCCACGTCCGCCTCGTTGACGTAGTGGAAGCCCATCGCGCCGCTGCCCGCCGCGTCCTGCCAGCAGGTCCCGTCCGAGAGCCAGCCGTCGGGGGCGGCGTACGGCTCCCAGAGGTAGCGCTCGGTGGCCTTGTACGCCGTGGTCAGGGCGGACCAGACCGCCGGATCCAGCTCGTCCGGCTCGCCCAGCGCCTCGGCCCGGACGGCCTGCACGGGCCCGGGGGGCCGGGCCGCGGGCGGTACCGGGCCCGGCGGGGTGCCGGACCCGGCGGGGCTCGCGGGGCCCGGTGGCGGGGCCGCCGCGGCGGGTGCGGCGGCCAGGGCTATCGCGGCGGCGGCGGCCGCCAGGGCCGGTGCGGTGCGGTGTCTGCGGGCCATCTGCGGACTCCTAGGGGGGAGGGTGCGGCCCCCCGACCGCCACCGGCAGCTTCCCCCGGTCCCCGGCACCCCGCCACACGAAACCCGCCGTTCGGCTGACGCGCGGGCCGTTACGGCAGCGCGGGCAGCGGGCGGGCCGCGTAGGCACGGACGTCGGCGTCGGGGTCCTCGAGGACGGCGGCGAGGGCGGTGCGGGCCGCGGGATCGGTGGCGTGCGCCCGCAGGGAGAGCACCGCGGCCTTGCGGACGTCGGCGTTCGGGTCGGCCAGCGCCCCGGCCAGCGCGGCGACCGCCGCCGGCCCGGCGGCCGCCAGGGCCGCCGCCGCACCCGCCCGCACCTGCCAGGCCCCGTCGGCCAGCGCGGCCCGGGCCGGGCCCGCGTACGGCTCCGGGCACCCGGTGACCGCCAGGGCGGCCAGCGCGGCCCCCCGCACCAGCGGGTCCGGATCGGCCAGCAGGGGTGCCAGCGGGTCCGGGGCGGGCGAGCGGACCGCGGCGAGCCCCTTGGCCACCGCCACCCGGACCTCGCGCGCCGGGTCCGCCGCGGCCGCCGCCAGGGCGGCCACCGCGTCCACCGCCACCAGGCCGCGCACCGCGTGGATGCGGACCTCCGGCTCGGGGTCGGCCAGCAGCGCCGCGTACTGCCCGGCGCCGCCCAGCCGCAGGGCCCGCAGCGCCTCCAGTGCGGCCGCCCGCACCACCGGGTCCGGCACCGCCAGCGCGGCGTCCAGCGCCTGCGCCAGCTCCGGACCGGGCTCCAGCACCTCGACCAGCTCCCGCACCGAGGCCGCCGCCGCGGCCCGGACCGCCGCCGCCGGATCGCCCAGCCGGGCGGCCAGCGCGGGCCCGGCCCCGGCCGGCACGGTCTCGGTCAGCGCCGCCACCGCCGCGGCCCGCACCGCCGGGTCCGGATCGGCCAGGTACGGCTCCAGGGCCGCCAGTGCGGGCGACTCCTCGGCCAGCGCCAGCACCTCCAGGACCCGCGGCGAGGTGGCCCCGGTGGCGACCTCCGCCGGGATCCGCGCGGCGGTCCCGGACCCGGCCGGTGCCGGGGCCCCGCCGCCGCCGGCCCGCGCCACGTCCAGCGGCCGGGACTCGCCCAGCGGCCGGGACGCCCCGCCGGCCGGGTCGAAGCCCTCGACCGGCACCAGGTACGGCGCCACCGGCCGGGCGGTGAAGTGCATGGCGCCGGAGGCGGACTTGTACAGGTCCAGGTGGTGCAGCCAGGCCGCGTCGTCCCGCTCCGGGTGGTCCAGCCGCTCGTGGTAGAGCCCCCAGCGGGACTCGGTGCGGGCCAGCGAGGCCCGGGCCGCCATCTCCGCGCAGTCCCGGATGAAGGACACCTCCGCGCAGCGCATCAGCTCGTGCGGGGTCCGCGCGCCCATCCCCTCGATCTCCGCGGTCATCCGCTCGAAGGCCGCCACCGCCAGGGAGAGCCGGGCCCCGGACTTCGGCGGGGCGACGTAGTCGTTGACGAACCGCCGCAGCTTGTACTCCACCTGCGGCTGCGGGGGGCCGTCCGGGTGCCGCAGCGGCCGGTAGACCAGCTCGTGCGCGGCCTCCAGCTGGTCGGCCGGCAACTCGCCCTCGTACGCCCGGTACTGCGCCGCGTCCGCGCCCGCCAGGTCGCCGAAGACGAAGGCGCCGATCATGTAGTTGTGCGGTACGGAGGCCAGGTCCCCGGCCGCGTACAGCCCGGGCACGGTGGTCCGGGCGTGGTCGTCGACCCGCACGCCGGAGGCCGAGTGGCCGCCGCACAGGCCGATCTCGGAGATGTGCATCTCGATGTCGTGGGTGCGGTAGTCGTGGCCGCGGTTCGCGTGGAAGGTGCCGCGGGTGGGCCGCTCGGTGGTGTGCAGGATCGTCTCGAGCGCGCCGACCGACTCCTCCGGCAGGTGGCTCAGTTTGAGGTACACCGGCCCCCGGTCGGAGGCCAGTTCGGCGGCGAACTCCGCCATCATCTGCCCCGACCAGTAGTCGGAGTCCACGAACCGCTCGCCGTGCCGGTTGACCTGGTAGCCGCCGAAGGGGTTGGCCACGTACGCGCAGGCCGGGCCGTTGTAGTCCTTGATCAGCGGGTTGATCTGGAAGCATTCGATGCCGGTGAGCTCGGCCCCCGCGTGGTAGGCCATGGCGTACCCGTCGCCCGCGTTGGTCGGGTTCTCGTACGTGCCGTACAGGTAGCCCGAGGCGGGCAGCCCCAGCCGGCCGCAGGCCCCGGTGGCCAGGACGACCGCCCCGGCGCGGACCGTCACGAACGCGCCGGTGCGGGTGTGGAAGCCGGCCGCGCCCACCGCCCGGCCGCCGGCGGTGAGCACCCGCACCGGCATCACGCGGTTCTCGATCCGGATCCGCTCGCGCATCTCGCGGCGGCGCAGCTGCCGGTAGAGGACCTTCTTGACGTCCTTGCCCTCGGGCATCGGCAGCACGTACGAACCGGAGCGGTGCACCTGGCGGACCGCGTACTCGCCGTGCTCGTCCTTCTCGAACTTCACCCCGTACGACTCCAGCCGGCGGACCATGTCGTAGCCGAGGACCGCGGTCTGGCGGACCGTGGACTGGTCGACGATGCCGTCGTTGGCGCGGGTGATCTCGGCGACGTAGTCGTCCGGTTCGGCGCGGCCGGGGATGACCGCGTTGTTCACCCCGTCCATGCCCATGGCGAGCGCGCCGGAGTGCCGGACGTGCGCCTTCTCCAGCAGCAGGACGTCCGCGCCGCGCTCGGCGGCGGTCAGGGCCGCCATCGTGCCGGCCGTGCCGCCGCCGATGACGAGGACGTCGCAGCGCAGTTCGGTGGCGTCGGTGAGGGCGGGGATCTGCACGGTGGGGCCTTTCAGAGGGAGTCGAGGATCCGGTGCCGCAGCCCGGCGTCGGGGGTGTCCCGGGGGCGCGGGCCGGGGACGTCGAGCACCTCGCCGGTGTGCAGCAGGGCGATGCGGTCGCCGAGCCGCAGGGCCTCGTCCACGTCGTGGGTGACGAAGACGACGGTGCTCGCGCCGCCGGCCTCGCGCAGCACCTCGACGAGGAGGTCCTGCATCTCGCGGCGGGTCTGCGCGTCCAGGGCGCCGAAGGGCTCGTCCATGAGGACGGCCCGGGGGCCGGCGGCGAGGGCGCGGGCGAGCTGGACGCGCTGGCGCTGGCCGCCGGAGAGCTGGTGCGGCAGCTTGTGGAGGTGGCCGGCCAGGCCGACCCGGTCCGCCCAGTCGGCGGCCCGGGCCCGGCGCTCGGGCCGGGGCACCCGGCGGATCCGGAGCGGGAGTTCGATGTTGGCCAGCACCGTGCGCCAGGGCAGCAGGGCGTCCTCCTGGAAGACCAGGGCCCGGTCGGCGCCGGGGGCGGTGACGGCCGCGCCGTCCTGCCGGACCTCACCTTCGAGGGGCGGCAGCAGTCCGGCGAGGGTCCGCAGCAGGGTGGACTTCCCGCAGCCGGACGGCCCGACGACGGCCAGCAGCTCGCCGGGCCCGACGGCCAGGTCGACGGCCCGCGCGGGCCCGTGCGCGAGCCGCACCGCCGCCAGCCGGAGGCCGTCCGGCTCGGCCCGTACCTGTACGTCCACGGTCTGTGCACTCACTGCGGCCTCCCGCCGGTGGTGGTGGTTGCGATGCCGGGGGGCTTGCCCTGCGGGGCTGTTCCCCTACCCGCCCCTTCGCCGTTTCCCGGGGCTGCGCCCCGGCCCCCGTACCGCCGCTCCGCGCCGGTGCGCTCGATCTCCCCCGGACTCCGTCCGGGGGGACCCCCAGCGCGGGCTGGAAACGCCCGGCCCGAGGGCGAGGACGTGCGGGGCAGCCAGGACGTCAGGCGGCGGCCCAGGAGTTCGACCGCCGTGGACGTCAGCCAGCCGAGGAGGCCGATGGTGGCCATGCCGACGAAGACGCCGGGGTAGTCCACGACCGTGTAGTCCTGCCAGGTCCGGTAGCCGACCCCGTACTCGCCGGAGATCATCTCGGCCGAGATCACGCAGATCCACGACACCCCGATCCCCACCGACAGGCCGCCGAAGATCCCCGGCAGCGCCCCCGGCAGGACCACCGAGACCAGCACCCGCAGCCGCCCGCCGCCCAGCGTCAGCACGGCCTCCTCCCACACCGGCGTCAGCGCCCGCACCGCGTGCCGGGTGGAGACCAGGACCGGGAAGAAGGCGGCGGTGCAGGTGATGAAGACGATGCCCTGCTCGTTGCTGGGGAAGAGCAGGATCGCCACCGGCACGAGGGCGATCGCCGGGATCGGCCGCAGCACCTCCAGCACCGGCCCCAGCAGGTCCGCCGTCCAGCGGGACCGGGCCAGCGCGGTGCCCAGCGCCACCCCGAGCACCGCGGCGAGCAGGAAGCCCGACAGGATGCGGGTCAGACTGTCCGTCAGGTCCTGCCAGTACGTGTCCCCGGCCACCCGGTCGGCGAAGGTCCGGGCCACCTCCCCGACGGTGGGGAACTGGTCGAAGCGCAGCCAGAGGTCCACGTCCCAGACGGTGAGCGCCTGCCACAGCCCCAACGCCGCGACCAGCGAGAGCGCCCGCCGGATCACGGCGCGAGCCTGCGGACGGCGTCCCAGTCCACGGTCCGGGCGCCCGGGTGCGCGGCCACGTAGGCCGCCGCGTGCGCCGCGGTCACGAAGGGCACCGGGGTCCGGCCGTCGGCCACCCACACCGCCCGGTCGGCGAACCAGCGGGTGCCGGTGGTCGCATCGGCCACGTACGCCGCCCGCACCCGGTCCGGGCCGACCGCGGCGAGCGCGGCCAGCAGCGCGGAAGTGCTGGGGTAGGTACGGGTCTTCGGTTCGCCCCGGACCCACAGCTCGGGACCGGCGGCGGACGGGGCGGCGGCCGGCCGGCCCGCGGTGGCCCGGGCCAGCGGCGCCGGGTCCACGAAGGCGTCCACGTCCACGTCCCCCACCAGCTTCGCGGACCTCAGCACCGGCACGTCCTGCTTGAGCGCCGCGACCAGCTCGGGCCGCAGCGCCGGGTCGAAGGTGGCGATGCCGGCGGCGCCGTTGTAGAGGTAGACCACCTCGGCGGGCAGGCCGGTGGCCTTCGCGACCGCCTCGGCGTCCTGCACCGGATGGGCCCGCAGGTGGTCGGTGGCCTTGACCTGGGCGCGCAGGAAGTCCTCCAGCAGGCCGGGCCGGCGCTGGGCGAACTCCTCGCGGACGGTGACCCCGTGGAAGGTGGGCAGCCTCAGCTCGCCGCCGTCGTACAGGGCCTTGGCCCGCCCCTGGAAGGCCAGCAGTCCGGGCCAGGCGACGAACTGCGAGAGCGCGTCCACGCTGCCCGCCTGGAGCGCCGAAGCCCCCACCGCGGGCTGCTGGTTGAGCTTGGAGACGTCCTCGGCCGGGTCCAGCCCGGCCCGCTCCAGGGCCCGTACCAGCGTCCCGTCGGCGGCCGAGCCCACGGAGGTGGAGATCCGCTTGCCCTTGAGGTCGGCGAGCGTCCGGGCGTCCGAACCGGTCGGTACCAGCACGGTGTTGAGGGCGCCGGTCAGGTTGTAGCCGGTCACCGAGACCAGCCGGGTGGGCCGGTGCAGCTGCTTGCCGCGGGCCGCGTTGATCAGCAGCGGGAAGTCGCCCATCGAACCGATGTCGATCTTCCCGGCGGTCATCTGGGCGGTGATCGGGGCCCCGGTCGCGTAGTCCTGCCAGACGACCTTGTAGTGCACCCCGTCCTTGCGGCCGCGGGCGGCGAGCTCCTGCTCGAAGTAGCCCAGGGAGCGCAGCAGGGTGCCGGCGGTGACGGTGTTGATGGTCTTGGACTGGTAGCCGACGGTCACCGTGACGGTGCCGCCGGCGCCCGCGCCCGCGTCGTCCCCGCCGCAGCCGGTGGCGGTCAGGGCGAGGGCGAGCAGCGGGGCCGCGAGCAGCGGCCGGGCCGGGCCGGAGCGGGGGCGTGCCATCGGGACGGGTCCTTTCACCGGAGCAGGTAGGGCATGTTGACGGTGACCGCGCCGGTGGGGCACCGGGCCGCGCACGGGCCGCAGTACCAGCACTCGTCCACGTGCATGTAGGCCTTGCCGCTCTCCTGGTGGATGGCCAGCGAGTCGAGCGGGCACATCTCGACGCAGAGGGTGCAGCCGTCGATGCACAGGGACTCGTCGATGGTCACGGGCACGTCGGCACGCTGGGGCGCCAGAGGCATGGCTGTCTCCAGTGAAGGGGTTTCGGGACGGGGCGAAGGGGGCGCGGGCCGGTCAGGCCGAGCGGTGCAGCAGCCCGCTCATGGTGATCCGGTCCCCGCGGAAGCGGATGAACTCCAGGTCGACGGGGCGTCCGTCGCGCAGGTGGGTGAGCCGTTCCAGCATCAGGACGGCGGCCCCGCGCGGGGCCTGGAGGACGGCGGCGGAGTGCGCGTCGGCGTTGACGGCCTCGAGGGTGATCTCGGCGGTGCCCAGCGGCTGGCCGGTCACCGCCTCCAGCAGCTTGAAGACGTCCGTGTGCTCGAGGTCGCAGCCCAGCAGTTCGGCGCCGATGTCGAGCGGGACGTAGGTGAGGTCCAGGGAGAGCGGCAGGCCGCCGAGCCGGCGCAGCCGCTCGATGTAGAGGACGTCGGAGCCCTCCGGCAGCCGCAGCCGGCCGGCCACCGGGGCCGGCGCGGGCACCGCGCCGATGGTGCGGACCTCGTTGGTGACCGGCCCGTGTTCGTGGAGGGTTTCGGCCAGCCCCTGGAGCCGGTCCAGGCCGTGCCGGTACTTCGCGCAGACCACGACCGTGCCCACGCCCGGCTGCCGGGCCACCAACTGCTCGCCGCGCAGCAGGTCCAGGGCCTGGCGGACGGTGTTGCGGCTGGTGCGGTAGTCGGCGGCGAGGGCGTCCTCCAGGGGGAGGACCCGGTCCGGGAAGGCGCCCGCCAGGATCTGGTGGCGCAGCAGGTCGGCGAGTTGCCGGGCCTGGTCCGCGCGCAACCGTCGACGGCGCGCGGCGGCGACCGGGGCGGTGTGCTCACGGGTGCGTTCGGCTGGCATGGCAGGGAACGTACCGCCCGGGTGGCGGTGGTGGTGTTGCAGCGGTGTTGCGCCACCCGACGCTCTGCTCGGACGGCTGTGACCTGCGGTTTCGCGGGGCCGGCGGAAAGATCCGCCACCGCTCTTCCCACCAGGTGGACGGGCCCGGGCGGCCCCGGTGGCCGGATCCCGGCCGTCGCGGGGACGGCCGGGATCGCGGTGGTCCGCAGGAGCGGGTCTAGCGGGCCGGGGTGATGGTGCCGCTGACCTCGCCGAGGGCGATGCGGGCGCCGTCCGGGCCCGGGGCCCAGGCGGTCATGGTGACGGTGTCGCCGTCCTCCAGGAAGGTCCGCTTGCCGTCGGTGAGCTCGATGGCGTCGCGGCCGTTCCAGGTCAGTTCGAGCAGCGAGCCGCGCTGGCCGGTCTCGGGGCCGCTGACCGTGCCGGAGCCGTACACGTCGCCGGTGCGCAGCGAGGCGCCGTTGACGGTCATGTGGGCCAGCTGCTGGGCGGCGGTCCAGTACATGGTGGCGAACGGCGGGGCGGCCACCTCCTGGCCGTTGATCGCGACCGTGATGTGCAGGTCGTAGCCGGCCGGCTCGGTCGCGGCGTCGTCCAGGTAGGGCAGCAGCGGGAAGTCGCGGGCCGGGGGCGCGATCCGGGCCGTGTCCAGGGCCTCCAGCGGGGTCACCCAGGCGGCGACGGAGGTGGCGAAGGACTTGCCGAGGAAGGGGCCCAGCGGGACGTACTCCCAGGCCTGGATGTCGCGCGCGGACCAGTCGTTGAGCAGGAAGAGCCCGAAGACGTGCTCGCGGAAGTCCGCCAGCGCCACCGGCTCGCCGAGCACGGAGGGCGTGCCGACCACGAAGCCCACCTCGGCCTCGATGTCCAGCTTGACGGAGGGGCCGAAGACCGGCGCCGGGTCGGCGGGGGCCTTGCGCTGGCCCGAGGGGCGGACCACGTCGGTGCCGGAGACCACGATGGTGCCGGAACGGCCGTGGTAGCCGATGGGCAGGTGCTTCCAGTTGGGGGTGAGCGCGTCGCCGTCCGGCCGGAAGATCTTCCCGACGTTGGTGGCGTGGTGCTCGCTCGCGTAGAAGTCGACGTAGTCGGCGACCTCGTACGGCAGGTGCATGGTGACGGCGTCGAGGGGCACGAGCAGCGGCTCGACGGCGGCCCGGTGGGCGGGCTCGGTCACCCAGGCGGTCAGCTCGGCGCGGACGGCGCTCCAGGTGGTGCGGCCGGCGGCGAGCAGCGGGTTGAGGGTGGCGGCACCCAGCAGGGCGGCGTGCGGGGAGCCGAGCGCGACGGCTGCTGCGCCCGCATCCAGGACGTGCGCGCCGATCCGCACTCCAATGCGCCGGGGGGAGCCGCCCCCCGTCGAGAACACGCCGTACGGCAGGTTGTGCGGACCGAACGGGTCGCCCTGGGCCAGGTCGAGAGGGCTCTGCTCGGGCATGGGGTGCTGCCTCGCTTTCACGCGGTCCGGGGGTGTCCCGGCGTACACAGTGCGGACGACACGTTACGTGCCGGGCGCGTGGCGCGGGAGGCCGGATTCGGCAGCTATTTATATGACTTGTCCATAAGGCTCCCGGTAAAGATCCGTATTCTTGACGCCGTGACTTCGTCCCTCCCGTTCGCCCTGATCGCCACGGACCTCGACGGCACGCTGCTGCGCGCCGGGGACACCGTCTCACCCCGCTCGTACGCGGCGCTCGCGCGGGCGCGCGACGCGGGCGCCCAGCACATCGTGGTGACCGGACGCCCCGTCCCACAGGTGCGCCACGTCCTGGAAGGGCTCGGGTACGCGGGGCTCGCGGTGTGCGGCCAGGGCGCCCAGGTCTACGACGCCGCCGCCGGCCGGATGCTCAGTTCGGTGACGCTCGACCGGGAGCTCGCCGAGGTCGCCCTGGGCAAGATCGAGGCGGAGATCGGCGAGGTGCACGCCGCGGTGGACCGGGACGGCGTGGACGCCGAGATGCTGCGCGGCCCGGGCTACCGGATGCCGCACCCGCACCTGCCGACGGTGGTGGTCACCCGGCGCGCGGAGCTGTGGTCCGAGCCGATCACCAAGGTCCTGCTCCAGCACCCCAAGCTGGACGACGACGAGCTGACCCGGGTGGCCCGGGGCGTGGTCGGCCACCTCGTCAACGTGACGATGGCGGGGGAGCACACGGTCGAGCTGCAGCCGCCGGGGGTGACCAAGGCCAGCGGGCTGGCCTGGGCGGCGGGGGCGCTGGGGGTGGTGCCCGGGGCCACCATCGCCTTCGGGGACATGCCCAACGACATCCCGATGTTCGTCTGGTCCGGCCACGGCGTGGCCATGGCCAACGCCCACACCGAACTGAAGGCCGTCGCCGACGAGGTGACCCTCTCCAACGAGGACGACGGCATCGCCGTCGTCCTCGACCGCCTCTTCGGCTGACCGCCTCAGCCGGCCGTGCGCGGTACCCGCCGCTCCCACGTCCGGTGGAAGACGACCTCCGTCCCTTCCCGGCAGATCAACTCGTTCGAGAGCACGAACGCAGCCGCATCGCAGGCGGTCTCGGAGCGCGTCTCGACGTGCACGTCCCACCCCGCCTCCGGCCGGTGCAGCCGCACCGACCAGTCCGAGCGGGCCCGCGCCGAGAGGGCGTCCTCGGACTGGATCTCGTACGTCTCCAGCGCGGACTCGGTGAACTCCAGGCCGTCCGGGTACACCCGGGTGCCGCCGTACCGGGGGTCCACCTCCAGCCGCCAGGTGCCGCGCGCCACGTCCCGGACCACCAGCCGCTCGGGCCGGGGCTCGTCCAGCGTCTCGGGGAAGACCACGCCCAGCGGTGGCGCCTGCTCGGCCGCCTCGAAGAGCACCGACTCGCCGGGTACGGGCTCCCGGACCGGCAGTTCCAGCGAGCTGGCGGCCGGGTCCACCGTCCAGCCCGCCTCCGAGCCCGGCCGCGGCCAGATCCACGGCCAGTACGCCGAGGACAGTGCCAGCCGGATCCGGTGGCCGGGGGCGAAGCCGTGCCCGATGGCGTTCAGGTGGAAGGACACGTCCCCGGTGGCCCCCGGCGGCCAGGCCACCGACCGGTCCCGGCCCTCCCGCGCGCCCAGGTTCAGCGCCCCGCGGGTGACCAGGGTCGAGGAGCCGTCCGGGGCCACGTCGCAGACCCGGGCGACGACCTGCCCGTGCGGCACGTCCAGCCGCAGCCGCAGCCGCACCTCGGGCCGGCCCAGGATCTCCAGCGGCCCGCCGTCGGCCGGCACCGGGAACTCGAAGCAGGCCGAGCGGGCGTCCTCCTCCCGCTGGTCGGGCGGCAGGTCCGCGTCGTTGCCGAAGGGGAAGAAGCGGCCCGCGTCCACCCCGGTGTGCTGCGGCGAGGCCACGTGCACGGGCGCGCCCCGGAGCCCGTAGACCACCGGCCGGACGTGCGGCGAGGGCCAGGCCGGGTCGCCGACCCAGCGGCCCTCCATCCGTTCGTAGGTGGTGGCCGGCGGGTGCGAGTCGCTGATCCAGGAGCGCAGCAGCGGCTCCTCGAGGACGCCGGTGTCCGCGTCCTTGAGCCAGTGGTCCCACCAGCGCAGGGTCTCCTGGAGGAAGCCGATGGCCGGGCCCGGCGGCAGGCCGCGGTCCGGGTACTGGTGCGACCAGGGCCCGATCAGTCCGCGCACCCGGTCCGGCGGCAGCGCGGCGACCAGCCGCAGCACGGTGTCGCGGTAGGGGTCGTGCCAGCCGCCGACCGCGAGCACGGCCGCGCCGATCGCGCCGTAGTCCTCGCAGACGCTGCCGTGCCTCCAGTAGGCGTCCCGGGTCTGGTGCGCCAGCCAGGTGTGGACGAGCGGTTCCACCGACTCCAGCCGGTCCAGCCACTGCTCCCGCCAGCCCTCGCCCGCGTACCGGGGGTCCGGCGGGCGGGCGGCGAAGGCCAGCATGGTGGCGCCCCAGGCGTGCATGTCCACGCCCAGCACCGAGCCGCCCATGTAGTGGACGTCGTTGTCGTAGCGGTCGTCGGTGGAGCAGACCGTCACCACGGCCTTGAGCGGTGCGGGCGCCAGCGCGGCGATCTGGAGCGAGTTGAAGCCGCCCCAGGAGATCCCGAACATCCCGACCCGGCCGCTGCACCAGGGCTGGGCCGCCAGCCACTCGACCACCGCCACCCCGTCCGCCAGCTCCCGCGCGTCGTACTCGTCGCCCGGGTGCCCCTCGCTGATGCCGTGGCCGCGGACGTCCACCCGGACCGAGGCGTAGCCGTGGCCGGCGTACCAGGGGTGCCGCTGCCAGTCCCGGGGCGCCGTCCAGTCGGTCAGCCGGTACGGCAGGTACTCCAGCAGCGCGGGCACCGGCGCGTCGGTGACCGGGCGCCAGATCCGGGCGTAGAGGTGGGTGCCCCCGGAGACCGGGATCCGGACGTCCTCGCGGGTGGTCTCGTAGGGGAAGGCGGTACGGATGATCATGCGCGTCCTTCCGGCCGGGCGGGGCGCTCAGGGGAGGGTGCTCAGTGGACGGGGTGCATCGTGCGGCGCAGCCAGGGCGCCAGGGCGATCACGACCAGGCCGACGACCACCGCCAGCGCGCCGTTGAGGCCGAAGTAGACGGGGTTCGAGAGGGTGCCGTAGAGCTTGACGACCTGCGCCTGGATGCCGTTGGCCAGCGCCAGGGACAGGAACCACAGCGCCATCGTCTGGTTGGCGAAGGCCTTCGGCGCGAGCTTGGTGGTGGCGGACATGCCCGAGGTCTCCAGCAGCACGTCCCCGAGCCCGAGCAGCAGGTACGAGCCGACGATCCACCAGGCGGCCATCTTGTAGGAGTCCCCGGTGTGCCCCGAGGTGGGCAGCACCATCAGGAGGAAGGACAGGCCGCCCAGGACCACGCCGATGGCGATCTTGTTGGAGGCGTGCGGCTGCCGGTGCCCCATCCGGGCCCACAGCGCGGCCACCACCGGAGCCAGCGCCACCTCGAAGGCGCCGAGCGCGGAGGCGTACCAGCCGGCCGGGAAGTCGAAGCCCAGGATGGTGGTGCGGGCGTTGGAGGAGGCCAGCAGCATCATCGTGGAGTAGGCCTGGAAGAGGATGAGGTTGAAGGCCACCGAGGCCAGGAAGAGCACGACGTACGGGCGCAGCCGGCCGCGCTCCTCGCGGGTCACCCGGGGGCTGCGGAACATCACCGCGAAGTACACCGCCGGGGCGATCACCGAGATCAGGGTGAGCAGGTCCACGAACCGGTCCATGGTGAGCCAGCCCGCCCCGGCCAGCAGCGCGCACAGGGCGCCGACGGCCAGCAGCCCGCCGGCGATCAGCCGCACCGCCCGCCGCATGGCGTCCGGGGCCAGCGCGAACTCCGCGGAGTGCCTGCGGCCGGCCAGGTGACGGCGGCCGGCGACGTACTGGACCAGGCCGGCGGTCATGCCGATCGCGGCGGCCGAGAAGCCCCAGTGCCAGCCCTGGTGGTCGCCCAGCCAGGCGGTCACCAGCGGTCCGGCGAAGGCGCCGATGTTGATGCCCATGTAGTAGAGGGCGAAGCCGGCGTCCCGCCGGTCGTCGTCGGTGCGGTAGAGCCGGCCGACCATGCTGGCGACGTTGGGCTTGAGCAGGCCGGTGCCGGCGCTGATCAGGCCGAGGCCGACCCAGGTCATGGTGGCGGTGGGGACCGCCATCGCGTAGTGCCCGCAGGCGATCAGGACGCCGCCCCAGAGCACCGCCCGGTACGAGCCGAGGATCCGGTCGGCCAGCCAGCCGCCGCCCACCGAGACGAGGTAGACCATCGTCCCGTACGCCGCCGACACGGAGGCCGCGGTGCCCGGGTCCATGCCCAGGCCGCCGTGGGCCACGGTGTCGGCGAAGTACAGGACGAGGATCGCCTGCATGCCCAGGAAGGAGAAGCGCTCCCAGACCTCGAGGCCCGAGAGGACGGCCAGGCCCCGGGGGTGCCCGAGGAAGGCCCTGGCGTCCTCGGGCGGCGGCTGCCCGCCGGCTTCCGGGCCCGGCCCGTCGGATTCGGTATCGGTCACAGTTCTGGGCAAAAGTCATTCTCCGGTCTAATGAGCTGCACACGAACATACCGGTGCTCTTCGGGCACGGCGATGGAGAAGACGTCCAGGCCCGCTCCGTGATCGAAAATGGACCGGATACGCTGACTTAAGTGATGGCAGCGACACATCGACAATCCGTGTGATCGTCAGCAGACAGGAGTACCCCTCGTGACCGTCGTCGGGCCGTTCGGACTGAGCGTGCGGGACCAGGCTCTTGAGACCGATGTCCAGGCCGGACTTGCGGCCGTCGAGGAGGGTCTGCTCGAGGCCACCAAGAGCGACGTCCCCTTCATCACCGAGGCCGCACAGCACCTGGTGCGGGCCGGTGGCAAGCGGTTCCGCCCCCTGCTGGTGATGCTCGCCTCGCGCTTCGGCGACCCGTACGCACCCAAGATCGTGCCCTCCGCCGTCGTGGTGGAGCTCACCCACCTGGCGACGCTGTACCACGACGACGTCATGGACGAGGCGGACGTCCGCCGCGGGGTACCCAGCGCCAACGCCCGCTGGGGCAACTCCGTCGCCGTCCTGACGGGTGACTTCCTCTTCGCCCGCGCCTCGCACATCCTGGCCGACCTCGGCCCGGAGGCCGTCCGCATCCAGGCCGAGGCCTTCGAGCGGCTGGTCACCGGCCAGATCCTGGAGACCGCGGGCCCCCGCGACGGCCGGGACCCGGTCGAGCACTACCTCGACGTCATGGCCGGCAAGACCGGCTCGCTGGTCGCCGTCTCCTGCCGGTTCGGCGCGATGATGTCCGGCGCCGACGACAGCGTGGTCGACATCCTCACCCAGTACGGCGAGCGGCTGGGCCTGGCCTTCCAGCTGGCCGACGACGTGCTGGACATCGCCTCCGACTCCCACGAGTCCGGCAAGACCCCCGGCACCGACCTGCGCGAGGGCATCCCGACGCTGCCCGTGCTGCGGCTGCGCGCGATGGCCGACCGGGACGGCCGCCCCGAGGACGTCGACCTGGTCGCGCTGCTCGACTCGGACCTCACCGACGACGCCCGGCACGCCGAGGCGCTGGCCCGGCTGCGGGTGCACCCCGCCCTGGAGCAGGCCCGCCGCGACACCGTGCGGTACGCCGAGGAGGCCCGGGCCACCCTCGCGCCGCTGCCGGAGTGCTTCGCCAAGGCCGCCCTCCAGGAGCTCTGCGACGCCGTGGTGCACCGCGCGGGCTGACGCCCCCGGGTGCCCGGCCGGCGTCTGACACCTTCGGCCCCCCGTCCCCTACGGGATGGGGGAGCCCGCGACGCCCCCATGTCATCCCTGCGTAGTACGCCGAGTTGAATCCGTGGTCTGACGCCCCGAAGCCTCCGATTTGGTCAGATGGATGCACGATCCCCACCACATCGGGTGACACGGAGGCAGGACTGACATGGCACCGAACGTAAGCGGAACTCCCGAGGGCGCTCAGGCCGACGAGGCCGCCGACCTCCGGGCGGGCCGCCGCAAGGCCGCCCGGTACGTCGTACCGATCGCGGTGGCGGGCGTGGCCGCCGCGACGATCGGGCTCGTGCCGGCCCTCGCGGCCAACGGGAACCCGGACCTCCCGAAAATCACGGCCCAGCAGCTGATCGAGAAGATCGCCGCCTCGGACACCGAACAGCTCTCCGGCACGGCCAAGGTCAAGACCGACCTGGGCCTGCCCTCCTTCACCGACGGCCTGCTCGGCGGCGCGCTGGCCGGGGTGGCCGGCGGCTCCGGCGGCGGCTCGGCCGACCCGCAGGCCAAGCTCACCCAGCTGGCCATGGGCACGCACACCTTCAAGCTCGCGGCGGACGGCCCCGACCGCCAGAAGCTCACCTTCGTGGACGGCAAGGACCAGTACACCCTCGTCCACAACGGCAAGGACGTCTGGGGCTACGACAGCAAGTCGAACCAGGCCTTCCACGAGCAGCAGGACGGCGCGGCCGGGCACGCCCGCGGCGAGCGCCCGGCGGGTACCCCGGGCACGCCCAAGGAGTTCGCCCAGGAGGCCCTGAAGGCCGCCGGGCCCACCACCGACGTGCGGGTGGGCGACACCGCGCAGATCGCCGGCCGGGACGCCTACCAGCTGGTCCTCGAGCCCAAGGGCAGCGGCTCCACGGTCGGTTCGGTCCGGATCGCGGTGGACGCGAAGACGGGTACGCCGCTGCGCTTCCAGCTGCTCTCCAGCGAGGGCGGCAAGCCGATCGTCGAAGCCGGCTTCACCCAGGTCGACTTCGGCAAGCCGGCCGCGGGCACCTTCGACTTCACCCCGCCCAAGGGCGCGAAGCTGACCGAGGGCGCCGAGGCGGGCAAGGGCGGGGACAAGGGCAAGGACGGCCACGAGGAGCTGTTCAAGGGCCTGGAGGCCGTCCCCGGCCTCGGTGACCTCGGCGCCGGCGGCGGCGAGACCCGGGTGATCGGCGAGGGCTGGTCGGCCGTGGCCGAGATCAGCACCGGCGCGAAGGGCGGCCTGGACGCCGCCCAGGGCAAGGACGTCCCGAAGCAGGCCCAGGGCTTCCTGGACTCGCTGGGCGACAAGGTCTCCGGGAAGTTCGGCAGCGGCCGGGTGCTGTCGACCCGTCTGGTCAACGCCCTGGTCACGGACGACGGCAAGGTCTACGTCGGCGCGGTCACCAAGGACGCGCTGGTGAAGGCCGCCAACTCGGCGAAGTAACCGCCGCGGCAGGACACGAGGCGGCCCGGGACCTGTCCCGGGCCGCCTTCCGCGTGCCCGGGGACTTCCGCGTGCCCGGGGTCTTTTGCGCACCCCACCGCCCGTACAGCCGGGCCGCTGTACGGTGGTGGGCATGTCGAGACACGTCACCATCCGCCTGGACGAGGAGTTCCACGACCGCCTCAAGGCGCGGGCCGCGGCGCTGGGGACGACCGTCACCGCCCTGATCACCGAGGTCACCGAGCGGGAACTGGACGAGGACCGGAGCAGCTTCCTCGCCGGCATCGAGGAGTTCGCGGACCACTGGGGCTACTTCCAGGAGCGGTTCGGCACTTGAAGATCACCGAAGAGTGGGCCTGGACCGCACTGGCCCACCACCTGCCGTCCGACCCGGCGGTCTGGGACCCCTCCGGGGTGGTCGCCGCCGTGGCCCGGCACCAGAGCGACCTGGTGCTGCTGCCGGACGCGCCCGCCCCGGACATCGCCTGGCGGGCCGCGGCCTTCCTGCACACGCTGGCCGTCTGCCCGGCGCTGGAGTCGCCGATGAACGAGTTCTACGCGGCCGCCGCCACCCGCTCCTACCTGCGGGTGGCCGGGGCGGCCCAGTTGCCCTCGCCGGAGGCGCTGGGCGACCTGGTGGAGGCCGCCAAGCTCGGCAAGGCCGACATCGCCACCGTCGCCGAGGAACTGCGCGGGCTGATCTGAGGCGGCCGGCCCGGCTGCCGGTGACCGACGGCCGGTGACCGGTACCGACGGCCGGCGGCCGGGCCCCTGAGGGACCCGGCCGCCGTCGCTCCACAGCTCACACCCGCTGCCGCACCCCGGTCAGAAGGTCAGCTTCCAGCTGTTGATGTAGCCGGTGTCCTGCGCGGCCACGTCCTGGACCTTGAGTTTCCAGACGCCGTTGGCCACCTCGCTCGAGGCGTTGACGGTGTACGTCGCGACGACGTTGTCCGCCGAGTCGTTGGAGGAGGAGTTCTTCAGCCGGTAGGCCGTACCGTCCGGCGCCACCAGGTCCACGACCAGGTCACCGCGCCAGGTGTGGACGATGTTCACGTCCACCTTGAGGGTCGCCGGCGCGTTCCCGGTGACGCCCGAGACGGTGATCGGGGAGGTCACGGCCGCCCCGGCGTCGGGGATCGCCACGTCGGCGGTGTTCTCGAAGGACGGGCCCGGCGGGACGGTGGTGCCGGCGCCCAGGGTCCAGATCGCGTAGGCGATGGCGTCGCTGTTGCGGTCCAGGGCGGTGTCGTTGATGTTCGCCGAGGTGTCGCAGGAGGAGTGGTAGCAGCGGTCGAAGGCCTGACCGGAGGTGCCGCCCCACTTCTGCGCCTGGGCCGCGGTCTTGGTGTAGTCGGCGCCGGAGAAGAGGCCGCCGACCGGGATGCCGACGTTCTTGAACGGCGCGTGGTCCGAGCGGCCGTCGCCCTCGGTCTCGATCTCGGTCGGGATGCTCACCGTGGCGAAGTAGTCCTTGAAGACCTTCTCCAGCGCCGGGTCGTCGTCGTAGACGAAGTAGCCCGGGTTCGGCGAGCCGATCATGTCGAAGTTCAGGTAGCCGGATATCTTCGCGCGCTCGGCGGCCGGCAGGTTGTTGACGTAGTACTTCGACCCGACCATGCCCAGCTCCTCCGCGCCCCACCAGCCGAAGCGCAGGTGCTTGGTGGGCTGGAGGCCGGCGCGGGAGACGGCCAGCGCGGTCTCCAGGATGCCGGCGGAGCCGGAGCCGTTGTCGTTGATGCCGGGGCCCGCGGTGACCGAGTCCAGGTGCGCGCCGGTCATCAGCACGGAGTTGGGGTCGCCGCCGGGCCAGTCGGCTATGAGGTTGTAGCCGGTGGCGCCGCTGGAGGTGAAGGTCTGGAGCGTGGTGGTGAAGCCGGCGGCGTCCAGCTTGCCCTTCACGTAGTCGATCGAGGCCTTGTAGCCGGTGCGGCCGTGGGCGCGGTTGCCGCCGTTGTTGGTCGCGATGGTCTGCAGCTGGGCCAGGTGCGCCTTGACGTTGGCGACCGGGATGTCCGGCGGGGTGGGCGCGGCGGCGGCCGTGGGGACGGCCAGCGCCGCGGGGGCGGTCGTGGAGAGCAGGCCGGCGACCGCGAGTGCGGTGGCCGCGGCCAGCCGTCGGGACACGGAGAAGCTCATGTGGGGGCTCCGGAATTCCGTACGGGGACAGGACGGAACGTGCGTGGGGGTGCGGGGGGAGCGGAGCGAGCTGTGGAGCAGCTGTGCGTGGGCTGAATGTTCAGCGAGAGCCTGACTCACCGTCAAGAGCGGAAACCGGTCACAGGTGTTCGACATACGGACAAACGCCCGCACGGGGATCCGTGCGGGCGTCCGGGACGGTGAGACTGGAGGGTTAGGCCGATTCTGCCGCGGCGGCCGGGGCGGGGGAGGCGGCGCCGGGCGCCCCGCCGGTCCCGGCGGCGGGCACGGCCGCCCGGGCGGCCGCGGCCCGGGCCCGGGTGCGCCGGGCGGTCCGCAGCGCGTCCCAGGTCAGCAGCGCCAGCGCGGCCCATACCAGCCCGAAGCCGGCCCACCGCTCGGGCGGCATCGCCTCGTGGAAGTACAGGACGCCCAGCCCGAACTGGAAGACCGGGGCGAGGTACTGGAGCAGGCCCAGGGTGGAGAGCGGCACCCGGATCGCGGCCGCGCCGAAGCAGATCAGCGGGATGGCCGTGACGATGCCGGTGCTGGCCAGCAGGGCGCCGTGGCCCGCGCCGCCGTGCGTGAAGGTGCTCTGGCCGGCCGCGGTCAGCCAGAGCAGGTAGCCGAGGGCGGGCAGGAACTGGATCGCGGTCTCGGCGGCCAGCGACTCCAGCCCGCCGAGGTTGACCTTCTTCTTGATCAGCCCGTACGAGCCGAAGGAGAAGGCCAGCGTCAGGGCGATCCACGGCGGCCGGCCGACCCCGACGGCGAGCACCACGACCGCGGAGAAGCCGATGGCCACGGCCGCCCACTGGGCGGGCCGCAGCCGCTCGCCGAGCAGCAGCACCCCCAGTCCGATGCTGACCAGCGGGTTCACGAAGTAGCCGAGCGAGGCGTCCACCACGTGCCCGGTGTTCACCGACCAGATGTAGACGCCCCAGTTGACGGTGATCACGGCCGCGGCCGCCGCGGTCAGCGCCAGCCGGCGGGGCTGCCGCAGCAGCTCGCCGATCCAGGACCAGCGGCGGAGCACGACCAGCGCCACCCCGACCACGACCAGTGACCAGACCATCCGGTGGGCCAGGATCTCGATCGCGCCCGAGGGCTTCAGGAGCGGCCAGAAGAGCGGGACCAGGCCCCACATGCCGTACGAGGCGAAGCCGAAGAGGAGTCCGGCCCGCCGCTCGTCGTCTGCCTTCACGAACCCTCCAGAGCCGCCGTGGCCGATTGCACGACCGTAGCGGCCGGAAGGTCACCTGTCATGCCCGTTCTCACGGATCGGTCATGACCTTGACCGGCCGGCCGCCGGGGCGGGTGGTGCAGGTCGGGCGCGGTCCCCGGCCGGCCGGGGTGCTCAGGCCAGCGCGGCCGCGATGGCCTCGGCGACCGGGGTGGTGGGCCGGCCGATCAGCCGGGCCAGGTCGCCGTTGCTGCGGGACAGCAGGCCCCGGGCGATCGCCGCGTCCACGTCGACCAGGATCCCGGCGAAGTCCTCGGGCAGGCCGTTGTGCTTCAGGACCTCCAGGTGGGCGGTGGCCGGCAGGTCGGAGTGCGCGACCGCGGTGCCGCTCTGAGCCGCGACCTCGGCCGCGTACTCGTCCAGGCTCCAGGCCCGGTCGCCGCTGAGCTCGTAGGCCCGGCCGAGGTGGTCGGCGACGTCGCCGGTGAGCACGGCCGCCGCGGCGGCGGCGTAGTCGGCCCGGGCGGCGGAGGCGATCCGGCCGCCGGCGGTGCTGCCCACCACGGCGCCGTTGGAGACCGCCGCGGCCACGCTGACCGTGTAGTTCTCGTGGTACCAGCCGTTGCGCAGGAAGGTGTAGGGCAGGCCGGCGGCGAGGACGGCGTCCTCGGTGGCCCGGTGCTCGGCGGCCAGCTCGAAGTCCGCCTCGGGGCCGCCGAGGATGCCCGTGTACGCGAACTGCGCGACCCCGGCCTCGCGGGCCGCCTCGATCACCGCGAGGTGCTGGGGGATCCGGCGGCCCACCGCGTTGCCGGAGATCAGCAGGACCCGGTCGCCGGCCTGGAAGGCGGCGGCCAGGGTCTCGGGCCGGTCGTAGTCGGCGACCTTCACCACGACCCCGCGCGCGGCCAGGCCCGCGGCCTTGTCCGCGTCCCGGACCAGGGCGGTGATCCGGCCGGCGGGGACGGTGGCGAGCAGTTCCTCGATGACGAGGCTGCCCAGGGCTCCGGTGGCTCCGGTGACGACGATGCTCATGGCGGGCTCCTTGTGGGATGCGGGCGGGGCGGGCCCCGGGGGTGCTCGTAGCGCTACCCTATCGATAGCGCTTACTTTTTGAAAGTGCTGATGTGGTGGAGTTCGAGCGGTCGTGCGGTGTTCCTCGAGCGGACCCCGGACGCAGCGAGGCCCGGATCTCCACGAGGAGATCCGGGCCTGTGCGACGGGCCGGGGCGGCGCGGGCGGCTAGCCCACGACCGTCCAGGTGTCGTTGCCGGCGAGCAGGGCGCCGAGGTCGCCCTTGCCGCGCTGCTCGACGGCCTGGTCCAGCTGGTCGGCCATCTGCGTGTCGTACACCGGCCGGGACACGCTGCGGAAGACGCCGATCGGGGTCTGGTGGAGCGTGTCGGGGTCGGCGAGCCGGGAGAGCGCGAAGGCGGTGGTGGGCGAGGCCGTGTGGGCGTCGTGCACCAGGATCCGCGCCTCGTTCTCCGGGGTCACCTCGACCACCCGCAGGTCGCCGGTGGCCGGGTCGCGCAGCACGCCCTTGCGCAGGTCCGCGCCGAAGCGGATCGGCGCACCGTGCTCGAGGCGGATGACCGCCTCCTGCGCCAGGTCGTTGTCCTTCAGGACCTCGAAGGCGCCGTCGTTGAAGATGTTGCAGTTCTGGTAGATCTCCACCAGGGCCGTGCCCGGGTGGTCCGCCGCCTGCCGCAGCACCTCGGTGAGGTGCTTGCGGTCGGAGTCGACGGTGCGCGCCACGAAGGACGCCTCCGCGCCCAGCGCCAGCGACACCGGGTTGAAGGGGGCGTCCAGCGAGCCCATCGGGGTGGACTTGGTGATCTTGCCGACCTCGGAGGTGGGCGAGTACTGGCCCTTGGTCAGCCCGTAGATCCGGTTGTTGAACAGCAGGATCTTCAGGTTGACGTTCCGCCGCAGGGCGTGGATCAGGTGGTTGCCGCCGATGGAGAGCGCGTCGCCGTCACCGGTGACCACCCACACGCTCAGGTCCCGGCGCGAGGAGGCCAGGCCGGTGGCGATGGCCGGGGCGCGGCCGTGGATGGAGTGCATCCCGTAGGTGTTCATGTAGTACGGGAAGCGGGAGGAGCAGCCGATGCCGGAGACGAAGACGATGTTCTCCTTCGCCAGTCCGAGCTCGGGCATGAAGCCCTGCACGGCGGCGAGGACGGCGTAGTCGCCGCAGCCCGGGCACCAGCGCACTTCCTGGTCGGACTTGAAGTCCTTCATGGACTGCTTGCCCTCGGCCTTGGGGACCAGGGACAGCAGGGTGCGCTCGATGCTCTCGGGGCGGGTGCTCGTCTCAGTCATTGATGGCCTCCTTGAGGGCCTCCGCGAGCTGCTCGGCCTTGAACGGCATTCCGTTGACCTGGTTGTACGACTGGGCGTCGACGAGGTACTTCGCCCTGAGCAGGGTCGCGAGCTGCCCGAGGTTCATCTCCGGCACCACTACCTTGTCGTAACGCTTCAGGACCTCGCCCAGATTCCGCGGGAACGGGTTGAGGTGGCGCAGGTGGGCCTGGGCCACCGGCAGCCCGGCCAGCCGCAGCCGGCGGACCGCGGCCGTGATCGGGCCGTAGGTGGACCCCCAGCCGATCACCAGCGTCCGGGCGCCGTCCGGGTCGTCGACCTCCAGGTCCGGGACCTCGATGCCGTCGACCTTGGCCTGGCGGGTGCGGACCATGAAGTCGTGGTTGGCCGGGTCGTAGGAGATGTTGCCCGTGCCGTCCTGCTTCTCGATGCCGCCGATCCGGTGCTCCAGACCGGGCGTGCCCGGCACCGCCCACGGGCGGGCCAGGGTTTGCGGGTCGCGCTTGTACGGCCAGAAGACCTCGGTCCCGTCGGCCAGCTCGTGGTTCGGGCCGCTCGCGAACCGCACCCGCAGGTCGGGCAGCTCGTCCACGTCCGGGATCCGCCACGGCTCGGAGCCGTTGGCCAGGTAGCCGTCCGAGAGCAGGAAGACCGGGGTCCGGTAGGTCAGCGCGATCCGGGCCGCGTCCAGCGCCGCGTCGAAGCAGTCCGCCGGGGTCTTCGGCGCCACGATCGGCACCGGCGCCTCGCCGTTGCGGCCGTACATCGCCTGGAGCAGGTCGGCCTGCTCGGTCTTGGTGGGCAGGCCGGTCGAGGGGCCGCCGCGCTGGATGTCCACGATCAACAGCGGCAGCTCCAGCGAGACCGCCAGGCCGATGGTCTCCGACTTGAGCGCCACGCCCGGGCCGGAGGTGGTGGTCACCGCCAGCGAGCCGCCGAAGGCCGCGCCCAGCGCGGCGCCGATGCCGGCGATCTCGTCCTCGGCCTGGAAGGTCCGCACGCCGAAGTTCTTGTGCTTCGACAGCTCGTGCAGGATGTCCGAGGCCGGGGTGATCGGGTACGAGCCCAGGTAGAGCGGCAGGTCCGCCTGCCGGCCGGCGGCGATCAGGCCGTAGGACAGGGCGAGGTTCCCGGAGATGTTCCGGTAGGTGCCGGTCGGGAAGGCCTTGGTGGCCGGCGCGACCTCGTAGGAGACCGCGAAGTCCTCGGTGGTCTCGCCGAAGTTCCAGCCGGCCCGGAAGGCCGCCACGTTCGCCTCGGCGATCTCCGGCTTCTTGGCGAACTTCGAGCGCAGGAAGCGCTCGGTGCCCTCGGTGGGGCGGTGGTACATCCAGGACAGCAGGCCCAGCGCGAACATGTTCTTGCTGCGCTCGGCCTCCTTGCGGGGCAGCCCGAACTCCTTCAGCGCCTCGACCGTCAGCGTCGTCAGCGGCACCGGGTGGACGTGGTACGCCTCCAGCGAGCCGTCCTCCAGCGGTGAGGTGTCGTAGCCGACCTTGGCCATCGGGCGCTTGGTGAACTCGTCGGTGTTGACGATGATCTCCGCGCCCCGCGGCACGTCGCCGATGTTGGCCTTCAGGGCCGCCGGGTTCATCGCCACCAGGACGTTCGGCGCGTCACCCGGCGTCAGGATGTCGTGGTCGGCGAAGTGGAGCTGGAAGGAGGAGACGCCCGGCAGGGTGCCGGCGGGGGCCCTGATCTCGGCGGGGAAGTTCGGCAGCGTCGAGAGGTCGTTCCCGAACGACGCCGTCTCCGAGGTGAAGCGGTCACCCGTCAACTGCATACCGTCACCCGAGTCGCCCGCGAAGCGGATGATGACCCGGTCGAGTCGGCGGACTTCCTTCGCGCTCTGTTCGCCCGCGGCGGCACCGGCGGCCTCGGCGGGCGCACGCTGCTCCCCGACGACCGCCTCCTCGGCTCCGTCGGCCTGATCGGCTGGGCTACTGACCTGGCTGGTCACTGAACTGGACCTCCTTCGAGGCGTGAGCGTCCCAAAACCAACCCTACGTCGGTAAGGGTGCCCTTCCTTAGGGCTCTCACATGCTGGATGCGCAAATGAGACGACGTGCCCGTGGGACGACTGGCCATGGCGGATTTTCCGGCACTCGCTGGCGACTTTCTGACAGGGTGTCAGGCAGTCAGGAATTCAGGTAGGTGAGGACGGCGAGCACCCGGCGGTGATCCCCGTCACTCGGCGACAGGCCGAGCTTCATGAAGATGTTGCTGACGTGCTTCTCCACCGCGCCGTCGCTGACCACCAGCTGCCGGGCGACCGCGGAGTTCGTCCGGCCCTCCGCCATCAGTCCCAGCACCTCCCGCTCGCGGGGGGTCAGCCCGGCCAGCACGTCCTGCTTGCGGCTGCGGCCCAGCAGCTGGGCGACCACCTCCGGGTCCAGTGCGGTACCGCCGCGGGCCACCCGGACCACGGCGTCGACGAACTCGCGCACCTCGGCGACCCGGTCCTTGAGCAGGTAACCGACCCCGGTGCTCGAGCCGGCCAGCAGTTCGGTGGCGTACTGCTCCTCGACGTACTGCGAGAGGACCAGCACCCCCACGCCCGGGTGCTCCCGGCGCAGCCGCACGGCCGCCCGGACGCCCTCGTCGGTGTGGGTGGGGGGCATCCGCACGTCCGCGACGACCACGTCCGGCAGCCCCTCGCCCGCGGCCAGGTCGGCGATCGTCTTGAGCAGTGCCTCCGCATCCCCGACGCCGGCTATGACCTCGTGACCGCGGTCCGTGAGGAGCCGTGTCAGGCCCTCCCGGAGCAGCACCGAATCCTCGGCGATGACCACCCGCACCCTGTCCTGCTCCACGTTCAGCAGCTCCCGCACTCGCTCGGTTCCGGCACCTCAGTAAAGCCAAGCATCCCAGTCTCGGGGACGAGTTGGAGTCAGGCTCATGACGCGTCGGCCGCCCCGTGGCCGGAGGTTCGAGGTCCGTTTCCGGCCGCCCGGCGCGGTACGGGCCTCCGGGCGCGCGGACGCCCCGGCGCCGGGGGGCGGGCGCCGGGGCGGGTCGGGGGTGCTGCGGGGACGGGCCGGGGACCGGGCTCGGGCGGCGAATCCGCGGGTCAGCCGCGCCAGGGCAGCTCGGCGGTGACCCGGGTGCCGCCGGCCTCGGGGGACTCCACGAGCAGCACCCCGTCCACCGCGCCGATCCGCTCGGTCAGCCCGGCCAGCCCGGTGCCGCCGCCGACGGCCGCGCCGCCCCGGCCGTCGTCCGAGACCTGGATCATCAGCCGCTCTCCGGACCGCCAGATGTCCACCCCGGCCGAGCGGGCCCCGGAGTGCTTGCTGATGTTCTGCAGCAGCTCCGAGACCGTGAAGTACGCGATCCCCTCGATGGCGGGCGCGGGCCGGGCCGGCAGCTCCACCTGCACCCGGACCGGGACGGTGCAGCGAGCGGCCAGCGAGGACAGCGCCGCGTCCAGCCCCCGGTCGGTGAGCACCGCCGGGTGGATGCCCCGGGCCAGGTCCCGCAGCTCCTGGAGGGCCAGCTTCACCTCGCCGTGCGCCTCGTCCACCATCCGCGCGGCGGCCTGCGGGTCCGCCGGCAGCTTCTCCTTGGCCAGACCGAGGTCCATGGCCAGGTTCACCAGCCGGGCCTGCGCCCCGTCGTGCAGGTCGCGCTCGATCCGCCGCAGGTCGGCGGCCGCGGTGTCGACCACCACGCCCCGGTCCGACTCCAGCTCGGTGACCCGGTCCGCCAACCGCGACGGCCCGAGCAGCCCGGCCACCAGGGCCCGGTCCACCGCCGCCAGGCCCCGGACCAGCCAGGGCGTCACGAAGACCAGCAGCACGCCGACGGCACAGGCGGCGGCGATCCGCAGTGGGGAGTCGAGGTAGAAGCCGTCGCCGTGGCCGTCCCCGTACAGCTGGAGCCCCGGCTGGTCGGTGAAGGTGGGGAAGACCCACTGCCAGGCCGGGTACAGCGCCATCGCCCAGCCGTACGTCATGAAGGTCAGGGCCACGCAGAAGGAGAAGACGGCCCAGGGGAAGTGGATCACCATGTAGAGCGCGTGCCGCCAGTTCGCCCCGCTCTTGAGCATCGCCCCCATCCAGGCCAGCGGCCCCTTGGCCCGCCGCAGCGGCGCCGGCGCCGCGACCTCGAGCCCGAGCAGCCCCCGGGCCCGGGCCCGCTCCACGGCCCCGAAGCCGCGGAACACCCCCAGCGACCAGGCCAGCAGCGGGACGCCGAGGAAGGTGACCAGCAGGCCCGCCCCGGCCGAGAGCAGCGTGACCGCGACGCAGAAGTACAGGGTGCTGAGCGGGAAGCCCACCATGATGTGGCCGAACTCCCGCCAGGTCCGCCCCTCGAACGGCGCCCGCACCACCGCGTACCGCCCCCGCCGCTGCCCGTTCTCCATGCCCCGCTCCGTCCTCGACCCGTCCGTCCTGCCTACCCCTCCAATCTCGCCCCCCGCCGCCCCCGATCCCATCCGGCACGTCGGCGTCCCGACCGGGGGGTTATCCCCACCCTGTGCATGCAGCCCGACCGCCCCCCACGACAAGCCGAAGGCCCGGACCCCCCCCAGGGCCCGGGCCTTTGACCGGCAGCTCACACCCGGTCCCGCCACGGCAGCTCCGCCGTCACCACCGTCCCCCCGCCCTCCGGCGAGGAGACCAGGAAGACGCCGTCCACCGCCCCCAACCGCTCCGACAGCCCCGCCAGGCCCGTCCCCGAGGACAGCGTCGCCCCGCCCACCCCGTCGTCCGAGACCCGCAGCAGCAGGCGGCCGCCGCCGCGCCCCGCGGTCCGCCGCACCTCGACGACCGCCGAGCCGGCCCGGGAGTGCTTGCTGATGTTCTGCAGCAGCTCCGAGACCGTGAAGTACGCGATCCCCTCGATGGCCGGGGCGGGCCGGGCCGGCAGGTCCACCTGCACCCGTACCGGCACCAGGCAGCGGGCCGCGACCGCGGAGAGCGCCGCGTCCAGCCCCCGGTCCGTCAGGACCGCCGGGTGGATCCCCCGCGCCAGGTCCCGCAGCTCCTGGAGCGCCAGCTTCACCTCGCCGTGCGCCTCGTCGACCATGGCCGCCGCCGCGTCCGGGTCCTCGAGCAGCTTCTCCTTCGCCAGGCCCAGCCCCATGGCCAGGTTCACCAGCCGGGCCTGCGCCCCGTCGTGCAGGTCGCGCTCGATCCGCCGCAGGTCGGCGGCCGCGGTGTCGACCACCACGCCCCGGTCCGACTCCAGCTCCGCGATCCGCTGCTCCAGTTCGTCGGAGGGCGCGAGCAGCCCCCGCACCATGGCCCGGTCGACGTTGGCCATCAGCCGTACCAGGTACGGCAGTACCGGCCACAGCACGAAGAGCCCGGTCAGCGCCACGGTGAAGGTCAGGATCCCCCACGGCAGTCGCAGCGCCCCGAAGAGCACCGCCCGCCAGGCGACCGGGTCCTTCAGGCTCGTCCACAGCCAGGGGAAGAAGCCGTTGCGGGTGGGGATGGCGGAGGGGTCCTCGACGTGCGTCCCCAGCAGCAGCCGGGCACGGGTCCGCTCGAGCCGGGCCAGCTGGCGGGCGCCGAGCAGCCCGGCGGCCAGCAGCGGCAGTCCGACGGCCGTGACGGCGAGACCGCCCGATACGCCGATCATGACAACTACGTAAACAAATCCGATCAACGCCATCGGCAGATTGACCAGAAGGTGCACCAGCTCGCGGCAGGTGTCCGCCGAGAAGACGGGACGGACGGGGGGCGGGCGCTCGTGGTCGGCGACTTCCGCGGCGGCCGGGCCGCTGCCGGTGATGATCGTGGTCATGACCGACAGCCTGCCGGTACGGAGGCCGCTGATGCCATGGGGTGGCCGGGCGTCGGTGAACGGGGGATAACCCCACCCCGCTTTTTGCAGGCCCTAGACTCCCGTGCGTAACAAGACGTCGACAGTGGCCGAAGAACGAGGAGCGGACGTGCCAGAACGGACGGTAACGGCCGTGACCGTAACCGCGACCGACTATTTCGAGAGCTATTCGGTCGTCGGGCTCCTCGCGTTGGTCGGCGTGCTCTTCGTCGCCGTCGCCTTCGGGGCCGGCAAGCTCCTGCGCCCGGTCGTGCCCACGCGCGAGAAGATGCTGACGTACGAGTGCGGCGTGGACCCGGTCGGCGACGGCTGGGCGCACACCCAGGTCCGCTACTACGTCTACGCGTTCCTGTACGTCATCTTCGCCGTCGACTCCATCTTCCTCTTCCCGTGGGCGACCGTCTTCGCCGCCGCGGGCTACGGGGCCACGACCCTGGTGGAGATGTTCATCTTCCTCGGCTTCCTGGCCGTCGGACTGCTCTACGCATACAAGAAGGGCGTCCTCGAATGGACGTGACCAGCCAGGTCCCCGCAGGGGGCGCGGCCGAGCCGCACCTGCTCCCCGAGCCCAGGAGGCTGGGCGCGCTCGCCCGGCTGGCCCCGGAGCCGATGAAGGTGGTCCTGAACTGGGGCCGCCGCTACAGCCTCTGGGTCTTCAACTTCGGACTGGCCTGCTGCGCGATCGAGTTCATCGCCGCGTCCATGGCCCGGCACGACTTCATCCGGCTCGGCGTGATCCCGTTCGCGCCCGGCCCGCGCCAGGCCGACCTGATGATCGTCTCGGGCACGGTGACGGACAAGATGGCCCCGGCCGTCAAGCGCCTCTACGAGCAGATGCCGGAGCCGAAGTACGTCATCTCCTTCGGCGCCTGCTCGAACTGCGGCGGGCCCTACTGGGACTCGTACTCCGTCACTAAGGGTGTCGACCAGATCATCCCCGTCGACGTCTACGTGCCCGGCTGCCCGCCCCGGCCCGAGGCGCTCCTCCAGGGCATCCTCAAGCTGCAGGAGAAGATCGCCCGGGAGTCGCTCGAAGAGCGCTATGCGTCCGCCCGGCCCTCCGTGGCGGCCCTCACCAGCGGCCTGGTGACCCCGCCGCCGACGCCTTCCGCGGCCGAGGGCGACGCGTCCGAGGGGGAGCAGCGGTGACCGGCCACCCCTACGACGAGCTGCCCGAGGGCGTCACCGCGATCTTCGGCGAGGAAGCCACCGCCGAGGCCGCGTACGACCTGCTGACCGTCGACGTGCCGGTCGGCTCGTGGATCCCGGCGCTCGAGATCGCCCGCGACAAGCTGGGCTGCACCTACTTCGACTGGCTGAGCGCCGTGGACGAGCCGGGCACCGGCTTCCGGGTGGCAGCCCACGTGGTGGCCCTGGAGGGCGGCCGGGTCCGGCGGCTGCTGCTGCGGACCACCGTCCCGCACACCGCACCCTCGCTGCCCTCGGCCATCGCCGTGTACGCCGGGGCCTCCTGGCACGAGCGCGAGACCCA
This sequence comes from Streptomyces sp. NPDC089919, assembly GCF_040684615.1. Taxonomy (NCBI): domain Bacteria; kingdom Bacillati; phylum Actinomycetota; class Actinomycetes; order Kitasatosporales; family Streptomycetaceae; genus Streptomyces; species Streptomyces sp. NPDC089919. The sequence continues at coordinate 19,367 of NZ_JBFBGK010000034.1, read as the reverse complement.
CGAGATGTTCGGCGTGGTCTTCACCGACCACCCGCACCTGGTCCCGCTGCTGCTCCCGGAGAACTTCGAAGGGCACCCGCTGCGCAAGGACTTCGTGCTCGCGGCCCGGGTCGCCAAGGCCTGGCCGGGCGCCAAGGAGCCGGGCGAGGGCGCCGACCACGGCGGCCCGAAGCGGCGCCAGATGCTGCCGCCGGGCGTGCCGGACCCGAACGACTGGGGCCCCCTCAAGGGCCAGTTGCCGCCGGCTCCGGCCCGGCCGGCCCGTACCCCGCGCGCCGCGGGCGACGCGCCCGCCCGGCGGGCCCGCCCCGCCGCGGCCGGCACCGGCGAGGCCGGCGAGGCGCCGGTGCGTCCGGTGCGCCGGGCCCGCTCGGTCACCGAGGGCTCGGCCAGCCAGGCCGCGGCCCCGGCGGAGCCGACGGAGGCCGGCGAGGCGCCGGTCCGCCCGGTGCGCCGGGCCCGCTCGGCCGCCCAGGGCTCGGCCAGCCAGGCCGCCGCACCCGCGGAGGCCCCGGCCGCGCCCGCGCCGGACGCCGCGGAGGCGGCCCCGGCCGTCCGCCCCTCGGACGCCCCCTGGCACAACGCCCGCCCGGCGTTCGACGATGCCCCGGCACCGAAGACCCCCGAGCCCGCGGCCGGCCCGGAGCCCGCGGCCCCGACGACCGGGGCGCCGACCCCGGAGCCGGCGGCCGAGCCCGAGGCCCCGAAGCCCGAGCCCTCGAAGCCCGAGCCCGAGCCCTCGAAGCCCGAGCCCGAGCGCTCGAAGCCCGAGCCCGAGACCTCGAAGCCCGAGGCCCCGAAGCCCGCGGCCGGGCCCACCACCGAACCGGACACCAACGGAGGCGACGCGTGAACGACGTCCTCGACGTCGCGCTGCGACTGATCGTCGTCTTCGTGGCGTTCCTCGTGCTGCCGCTGGTCGTCGGCCAGACCGAGCACAAGGTCATGGCCCACATGCAGGGCCGGCTCGGCCCCATGTACGCCGGCGGCTTCCACGGCTGGGCCCAGCTGGTCGCCGACGGCGTGAAGTTCGCGCAGAAGGAGGACGTGGTGCCGGCCGACGCCGACCGCCGCATCTTCCAGATGGCGCCCGCCGTCGCCCTGCTCCCCTACCTGCTCGTGCTGGTCGCGATCCCGGTCGGCCCCCGCGAGGGCGCCGTCGGCCAGGTCATCGACGCGGGCCTCTTCTTCGTGCTCGCCGTCATGGGCGTCGGAGTCCTCGGCAGCCTGATGGCCGGCTGGGCCTCCGCCAACAAGTTCTCCCTCCTCGGCGGCCTGCGCACCGCGGCCCAGCTGCTCGCCTACGAGCTGCCGATGCTGCTGGCCGCGGCCTCGGTGGCGATGGCGGCCGGGACGGTCTCCCTCCCCGGCATCGTGGACGCCTTCGAGTGGTGGTGGCTGCCCTGGCAGATCGTCGGCGCGCTGGTGTTCTTCACCGCCGGCCTCGCCGAACTCCAGCGGCCGCCCTTCGACATGCCGGTGGCCGACTCCGAGATCATCTTCGGCGCCTACACCGAGTACACCGGCCTGCGGTTCGCGCTGTTCCTGCTGGCCGAGTACGCCGGCATCGTCGTGCTCTGCGCCCTGACCACCGTGCTGTTCCTCGGCGGCTGGCACGGACCCTTCGGGACCGACGGCTGGGCCTGGACCCTCCTGAAGACCGCGATCCTCGCCTTCGGCGTGATCTGGCTCCGCGTCACCTACCCGCGGCTGCGCGAGGACCAGCTCCAGAAGCTCGCCTGGACCGTACTCATCCCGCTCGCGCTCGCCCAGATCGCGCTCACCGGCATCGTGAAGGTGGCGATCCAGTAAATGCCTCCCATCCCCGGCTCCGGCCTCGCCAAGGGCCTCGCCGTCACGCTGCGCACGATGACCAAGCGCGCCCACACCGCCCAGTACCCCGACGTGCAGCCCGAACTGCCGCCGCGCACCCGCGGCGTCATCGGCCTGTTCGAGGAGAACTGCACCGTGTGCATGCTCTGCGCGCGCGAGTGCCCCGACTGGTGCATCTACATCGACTCCCACAAGGAGACGCTGCCGGCCGCCGCCCCCGGCGGGCGCGAGCGCAGCCGGAACGTCCTCGACCGGTTCGCCATCGACTTCTCCCTCTGCATGTACTGCGGCATCTGCATCGAGGTGTGTCCCTTCGACGCCCTCTTCTGGTCGCCGGAGTTCGAGTACGCGGAGACGGACATCCTCGAGCTGACCCACGAGCGCGACAAGCTGCGCGAGTGGATGTGGACCGTGCCGGCGCCGCCCGCGCTGGACCCGGCCGCCGAGGAGCCCAAGGAGCTCGCCGCCGCCCGCAAGGCCGTCGAGAAGGCCGAGGCCGCCGAGGCCGCGGCCGCCGCCGCTGCCGCCGAGGCCGCGCAGGCCGAAGCGGCACCGGCCGACGCCCCGGCGGCGGAAGCCGCACCCGACGGGACCCCCCAGCCGCCCACGACCCCGGAGACAGACGCGTGAGCCTCGCCGCCACCCTGGCCGCCGGGAGCCACCCCGGCTTCCTCTCGCCCTCCGGCGTGGAGATCGCCTTCCTGCTCGTCGGCATCGCCACCTTCGGCGCGGCCCTCGTCACCGTCACCACCAAGCAGCTCGTGCACGCCGCGCTCTGGCTGGTCGTGGCGCTCGGCGGGATCGCCGTCGAGTACCTGCTGCTGACGGCGGAGTTCATCGCCTGGGTCCAGGTGCTGATCTACGTCGGTTCCGTGGTGGTCCTCCTCCTCTTCGGCCTGATGCTCACCAAGGCCCCCATCGGCCGCTCCCCGGACGCCGACTCCGGCAACCGCTGGGCGGCCCTGGCCGTCGCCCTCGCCGCCGCGGCCGCCCTGGTGTGGGTGGTCGTGGACGCCTTCCGCACCACCTGGATCGACCTCGACGGACCCGTCCAGGGCTCGACGAAGGTCTCCGGCGAAATCCTCTTCCGCCACTGGGTGCTGCCCTTCGAGGCGCTCTCCGTGCTTCTGCTGGCCGCCCTGGTCGGCGCCATCGTGCTGTCCCGCAAGGACGCCCCGACCGACGGCAAGGAGCAGCGCTGATGCACCTCGTCTACCCCGCCGTGCTCGCGGCGCTGCTCTTCTGCACGGGCCTGTACGGCGTGCTGGCCCGCCGCAACGCCATCCTGGTGCTGATGTCCGTCGAGCTGATGCTCAACGCCGTCAACCTCAACCTGGTCGCCTTCGACGTCTGGCTGCGCGACACCCTGCACGGCGGCCAGGCGCTCACCCTCTTCACCATCGCCGTGGCCGCCGCCGAGATCGGCATCGGCATGGCGATCGTGCTGATGGTCTACCGCAACCGCGGCACCGCGGACGTCGACAGGCTGCGCGACAACGCCGAGGCGTCCGAGCCCGCCCCGACCACCGCCCCGGCGGACCGCGTGACCGGAGCCGCCGCGTGACCACCACGACCCTCGCCGTCCTCGTCCCCGCCCTGCCCTTCCTGGGCGCGGTGGCCGGACTGCTCCTCGGCCGCAAGGCCCCCGGCTACGTCCGCCCGCTCGCCGTGCTGCCCTCCCTCGCCGCCGCGGTGCTCGCGGTCGTCGTGGCCGTCCGGCAGGGCGGCGGCAAGCCGATCGACGCCGCCACCGAGCTCACCCCGACCGGCTCCGTACCGATCGAGCTGGCCCTGCACATCGACGGCTTCGCCGTCCTGGTCGCCGTCCTCGTCGGGGTCGTCGCCACCTGCGTGCAGCTCTACTCCACGGCGTACCTGCGCGAGGACCCGCGCTACCCGTCCTACGCCGCCCTGGTGTCCCTGTTCACCTCCGCCATGCTGCTCGTCGTCTACTCCGGCGACCTGATGGTGCTGCTGGTGGGCTGGGAGATCATGGGCATCTGCTCGTACTTCCTGGTCGGCCACTACTGGGAGACCGAAGCGGCCCGCTCCGCCTCGCTCAAGGCCTTCCTCGTCACCAAGCTCGGCGACGTCCCCTTCCTCTTCGGCCTGTTCGCCCTCGCGGCCGACGCCGGCTCCTTCCGGATCACCCGCATCCTGGGTGCCGTCGCCGCCGGCGAGCTCGACCACCCCACGCTGATCGCCCTGCTGCTGCTGGCCGGCGTCGCGGGCAAGTCGGCGCAGTTCCCGCTGCACACCTGGCTCCCGGACGCCATGGCGGGCCCCACCCCGGTCTCGGCCCTGATCCACGCCGCGACCATGGTCGCCGCCGGTGTCTACTTCATCGCCCGCCTCCTGCCGGTCTTCACGGCCTCCGCGGCCGCGCTGGTGGTGCTGGCGGTGATGGCCGCCGTCACGATGGTCGGCTCCGGCCTCGCGGCCCTCGCCCAGGACGACCTCAAGCGGGTCCTGGCCTACTCCACCATCGGCCAGCTCGGCTACATGACCGGCGCCCTGGCCGTCGGCGACCGCGGCGCGGCCGTCTTCCACCTCCTGTCCCACGGCGCCTTCAAGGCGCTCCTCTTCCTCGGCGCCGGCGTGATCATCCACGCCGCCGGCACCAACTCGCTCTCCGCGATGTCCCGGATGAGCGGCCTGGCCAAGCGCATCCCGGACGCCTTCTGGACGATGACGGTCGCGCTCCTCGCGCTGGCCGCCCTGCCGCCCTTCGCCGGCTTCTTCTCCAAGGAAGCCGTCCTGGTCGCCGCCGAGCACGCCGCCGTCGGCGACTCCGACCTGGCCCCCTCCGCCGCCGGCTGGACCGTGCTGGCCGCCGGGGTGCTGACCGCCCTGCTCACCGCCGCCTACGCCACCCGGCTGTGGCTGCTGGCCTTCCGGGGCCGGGGCGAGGAAGCCCCCGACCACGGCAAGGACCCGGTCGCCATGACGGGCGTGCTGTGGCTGCTGGCCGTCCCGACCATCGGCTTCGGCGTGGCCGCCTGGGCGCTGCCCGACTGGTTCGACGGGCACCACCTGACGCCCACGGTGGTCACCGCCGTCCTCGGCACCGGCGCCGCCGTCATCGGCGCGGCCCTCAGCTACGCCCTGTGGCAGCGGCCCGCCGCCGACGGCGCCGCCACCGACCCCGGCCGCGCCCTGCTCGGCCCGCTGCACCGGCACGCGGCCGTCGGCTTCCACCTCGACGCCGTCTACGCCGCGCTGTTCGTCCGTCCCGTCCTCGCCGCGGCCGGCCTGGTGCGCTTCCTCGACCGCGAGGTCGTGGACGTGTACGTGCGCAGCGCCGGAGCCGGCCCCCGCCTGCTGGGCACGCTGGTGCGCCGCGCCCAGACCGGCAACGTCCAGACCTATCTGAGCGCCCTGCTCGCCGGGTCCGTGGTCCTCGCGGTCGCCGTCGCCGTCCTCGCCAACGTCAACGCCGGATCGTGAGCAGTGAGTCAGCCGTGATTGATATCAGCGCATCCGTGATGCAGTTCCTTCTGGCGTTCATCCTGGGCGTGCCGCTGCTCGGTGCGGTGGCCGCCCTGCTCCCGGCCCCGCCCGGGCTGAAGGGCAGCAGCCCCGAACAGGCGGTGCTGCGCCACGGCGTGACCGTCACGGGCGTGGTCCTGGCCGCCGCCGTGGTCCTCACCCTCGGCTTCGACCACGACAACCCCTCGACGATGCAGGCCACCACCGACATCAGCTGGATCCAGGCGCTGAACGTCCGGATCCACCTCGGCATCGACGGCATCTCGCTCCCCCTCCTCCTGATGACCGCGCTGCTCTTCTTCCTCTGCGCGCTCTACTCGTACTTCAAGCTCCCCGCGGGCCCCTCCGCCAGGGCGTTCGTCGCCCTGCTGCTGGTACTCGAGGCCGGCACCCTCGCGACCTTCGCCGTCCTCGACCTGCTGCTGTTCTTCCTGGCCTTCGAGATGGTGCTCATCCCGATGTACTTCCTCATCGCCCGCTGGGGCGGTGACCAGCGGCAGGCCGCCGCCTGGAAGTTCATCCTCTACACGCTGCTCGGCTCCGTGGTCATGCTGCTCGGCCTGCTGCTCATCGGGCTCGACGCGGGCACGTTCGACATGGTGGCACTGGCCACCGACAACGGCAGCGGACTGACCCACACCACCCAGCTGCTGGCCGTCCTCGCCATCGGCATCGGCCTCGCCGTGAAGACCCCGATGTGGCCGCTGCACACCTGGCTGCCCGAGGCGCACACCGCCGCCCCCACCGTCGGCTCGGTCCTGCTGGCCGGCGTGATGCTGAAGATGGGCACCTACGGCTTCGTCCGGATCCTGCTCCCGGTGGCGCCCGACGGCATGCGGACCTTCGCGCCGTACCTCGCCGCCTTCGCCGTGGTCGGCATCGTCTACGGATCCCTGGCCTGCCTGGCGCTCGCGAAGAAGGGCGCCAAGGGCGACCTCAAGCGCCTGATCGCCTACTCCTCCGTCGGCCACATGGGCTTCGTCCTGCTGGGCATCGCGACCATGACCCCCACCGGCGTCAACGGCGCGCTCTTCGCCAACGTCGCGCACGGCCTGATCACCGGCCTCCTCTTCTTCCTCGTCGGCGCGCTGAAGGACCGCTACGGCACCAGCGACCTCGACACCCTCGCCGGTGCCACCGGCGCCGCCCTCTACGGCCGCGCCCCCCGCCTCGGCGCCCTGCTCGCCTTCGCCGCGGTGGCCTCGCTCGGCCTGCCCGGGCTCGCCGGCTTCTGGGGCGAGATGCTGGCCCTGTTCGGCGCCTTCGACCCGGCCGAGGGGCTCAGCCGCCCCGCGTTCCTCACCTTCATGGCGATCGGCGGCCTGGGCACCCTGCTGACCGCCGGCTACCTCCTGGTCGTCGTACGGCGGGTGTGCATGGGCGACCCGCAGGCCCGGCCCGAGGGCCACCCGGCGGTGCTGGCCGACGTCCGCTCGTACGAGTTCGCCGCCTGGACCCCGCTGGTCGCCCTCACCGTCCTCGCCGGGCTCTGGCCCGCCGTCCTCCTCGGCCTGACCGATCCGGCCGTCCAGAAGCTCCTCGCAGGAGGCAACGCATGACGGCCCTCGCCGCCGGCACCGTCCCCACCGTGACGACCGCCGCCCCGAGCCTGGTCCAGAGCGTCGACTGGGCCGCCATCGCCCCGCCGCTGATCACCGCCGCCGTCGGCCTGCTGGTGCTGGTCGCCGACCTGTTCACGCCCGAGCGGCGCAAGCCGCTGCTGGGCTGGCTCTCGGTCGCCGGCCTGGCCGGCGCGGCGCTGTCGCTGCTGCCCCTGCGCGCCGGCGACCGGGCCACCTTCTGCCTGGTCGACCGGCCGGAGGCGTGCAGCTACACCGCCGACCACTTCACCCTCGTCATCCAGTTCCTGGTCCTGGCCGGCGCGCTGCTCACCGCGCTCCTGTCGCTGACGGCCGTCGAGGAGACCCGGCTGCCGGCCGGCGAGTTCTGGTTCCTGCTGCTGTCCTCCGCGGCCGGCGCGGCCCTGCTGCCCGCCGCCCGGGACCTCGCGACGCTGATCGTCGCCCTCGAAGTCGCCTCGCTGCCCGCCTTCGCCCTGGTGGGCCTGCGCCGCGGCGACCGGATGTCCTCCGAGGCCGCGCTCAAGTTCTTCCTGTCCTCGGTGACCGCGACCGCCGTCTCCCTGCTGGGCGTCAGCTTCGTCTACGCCACCACCGGCACCCTGCACCTCACCGAGATCGCCGGCCGCCTCGAGCAGGTCCCCGGGCAGCTGGACACCCTCGCCATGGCGGGCGTGGCGCTCACCCTGGTCGGCTTCGCGTTCAAGACGGCCGCGGTGCCCTTCCACTTCTGGGTCCCCGACACCTACGTCGGCGCCCCGCTGCCGATCGCCGCGTACCTGTCGGTGGTCGGCAAGGCCGTCGGCTTCACCGGCCTGATCCTCGTCACGGTGATCGCCTTCCCGTCGTACTCCGACGTCTGGGGCCCCGCGCTGGCCGTGCTGGCCGCGCTCACCATGACCCTCGGCAACGCCGCCGCCCTGCGCCAGTCCCCGGACCGCCCGCACGGCGCCGTCCGGCTGCTCGCCTGGTCCTCCGTCGGCCAGGCCGGCTACCTGCTGGTGCCGATCGCGGCCGCCGCCTACACCGACCGCGACGAGGTCGGCACCACCGTCGCGTACGCGCTGATGTACGCCGCGGTGAACCTGGGCGCCTTCGCGGTGGCCGCGCTGGTCGGCCGCACCACCGCCGCCCACCGGCTCGGCGACTACCGGGGCCTGTACCGGCGCCGGCCGCTGGCCGCGCTGGCGCTGGCCTTCTTCCTGCTCTGCCTGGCCGGCCTGCCGCCGGGCATCGTGGGCCTGTTCGCCAAGGTCGCCGTCTTCCGCTCGGCGGTGGACGCCGGGCTGGGCTGGCTGGCCGTGGTCATGGCCGTGAACGTGGTCGTCGCCCTCTACTACTACCTCCAGTGGACGGCGCTGCTGTTCCGCGCGCCGGAGCCCGCCACGGCGGCGGAGGCCGACGCGGACCCCGAGCCCGCCGCCACGCAGGCGGCCACCGGCCCGCGGGCCCGGGTGCCCGCCCCCGTCACCGCGGCCGTCGCCCTCGCCGCGGTGCTGGCGGTCGCGATCTCCGGCGCCCCGCAGCTGGTGCTGCACTTCGCCGCCACCGGCCTCTTCCAGTAGCGGGACGGCCGGGGGCCCGCCCCCGGCCTCACCCGTACGGAGTAGCGCCGCCGCCCCCGCCCCCCGGCAGCGGCCGGGAACCCGTCGTGCTCGCCTGGCGTTGACCAGGAAGGGAAGGTCCACTGGACCGTAGCCCCACGGACCCACGACGGGGCCCCTGCCGCACCATTTGGAGGGCGTACCGTGCACCGCCGGCACAACGGGCTGAAGACCGCCGTACTCCTCGGCGGGCTGTCCGCACTCATCATCGTCATCGGTGGCTTCTTCGGCCGGACCGGCCTGATCGTCGCCGTCCTCGTCGCGCTCGGCACCAACGCCTACGCGTACTGGAACAGCGACAAGCTCGCCCTGCGCGCCATGCGCGCCCGCCCGGTGAGCGAGTTCGAGGCACCGGAGCTCTACCGCATGGTCCGGGAGCTCTCGACCTCCGCCCGCCAGCCGATGCCCCGCCTCTACATCTCGCCCACCGAGGCGCCGAACGCCTTCGCGACCGGCCGCAACCCGCGCAACGCCGCGGTCTGCTGCACCGAGGGCATCCTGCGCATCCTCGACGAGCGCGAGCTGCGCGGGGTCATCGGCCACGAGCTGAGCCACGTCTACAACCGCGACATCCTGATCTCCTCGGTCGCCGGCGCACTGGCGTCCGTGATCATGTTCCTGGTGAACTTCGCCTGGCTGATCCCGATCGGCCGGTCCAACGACGACGACGGCCCGGGCATCTTCGGCATGCTGCTGATCATGCTGCTCGGCCCGCTGGCCGCCTCCGTGATCCAGCTGGCCATCAGCCGCTCCCGGGAGTACGAGGCCGACGCCTCCGGCGCCCAGCTGACCGGGGACCCGCTGGCCCTCGCCAGCGCCCTGCGCAAGCTCGACGCGGGCACCAAGCAGCTGCCGCTGCCGCCCGAGCCGCGCCTGGAGACCGCGAGCCACATGATGATCGCGAACCCCTTCCGGCCGGGGGCGGGCCTGTCGAAGATGTTCTCCACCCACCCGCCCATGGCCGAGCGGATCGCCCGGCTCGAACAGATGGCAGGACGCCACCAGTGAAGACGATCCTGAATGTCATATGGCTGGTCCTGAGCGGCTTCTGGCTGTTCCTGGGCTACTGCCTCGCGGGCCTCATCCTCTGCATCACGATCATCGGCATCCCGTTCGGCATCGCGGCCTTCCGCATCGCCCTGTACGCCCTCTGGCCCTTCGGCTACACGACCGTGGAGCGGCGGGACGCGGGTGCCCCGTCCTGCGTCGGGAACGTCCTGTGGCTCGTCCTGGCGGGCTGGTGGCTCGCCCTGGGGCACATCGTCACCGGCATCGCGCTGTGCATCACGATCATCGGGATCCCGTTCGGCATCGCCAACTTCAAGATGATCCCCATCTCCCTGCTCCCGCTGGGCCGCGAGATCGTCCCGACGGACGCCCCCTTCGCCTCCCGCTGAGCCGCCGCACGGCGCCGGCCCGCGCGGTCGACCGCGCGGGTCAGGGTGCCCGTCGGGGCCGTCGTCAGTGGGGTGCCCCACCATGAACGCACGACCGGGGCCGGGCAGTTGCTGGAGCAAGTCGCCGCCCGCGCGGCGTACCCGCGGACGCCGGCCGGACCGGTGGAGCGGCGCCCCGTCACGCCCGGCCGGGCCGGCCGCGGCCGGCTCCTCTACACCTGAACGGCGAGTCCACGCCCGGGCGTTCGCGATCGCGCAGCCGACGCCCGCCCGCAGGGGACCGGCTAGCCGGCCGAGGGGCCGCCGGCCCGGCGCTCGCGCTGCCGCTGCCAGGTGTCGAGCGCCGTCAGACAGGCGTGGTCCAGATGGCGCAGCCCGCTCAGGTCCAGCCGTACCGGCCGGTCCGCGGGCAGCGGCTCCAGCGCGTCCAGCAGCTTCGGCAGCCGCAGGAAGGTCACGTTGCCCGCCACCCGCACCCGCAGCACCTCCCCGCCCGGACCCTCGGGCACCGCCTCCACGTGCACGTGCGAGGCCTCCCAGGCGGCCTTGGCCACCGCCAGCCCCAGCCCCACCAGCACCCCCTCGAAGAGGTTGGTGACCACGATCGCCCCCGCCGTCGCCACCAGCACCACCGCCTCCCCGCGGTGCTCGCGCCACAGCACCCGCACCGCCCGCCCCGGCAGCAGCTTCCACCCGGCGTACAGCAGCACCCCGGCCAGCGAGGCCAGCGGCACCACCGCCAGCGCGCCCGGCACCAGCACGGCGAAGACCAGCAGCCAGAGCCCGTGCAGCACCCGCGAGGCCCGGGTGCGCGCCCCCGCCTCCACGTTCGCCGCGCTGCGCACGATCACCGCCGTCATCGGCAGCGCCCCCAGCAGCCCGCAGACGGTGTTCCCGACGCCCTGGGCCATCAGCTCCCGGTCGTAGTCGGTCCGGGGCCCCTCGTGCAGCCGGTCCACCGCCGCCGCGCTGAACAGCGTCTCGGCCGAGGCGATCAGGGCCAGCGCCAGCACCGTCGCGGCCGCCCCCGGCGACCACAGCACCCCCAGTCCGGCCGCCCCGGGCAGCGACACCGCGGCCGCCACCCCGGTCACCTCCACCCGCGCCACCGGCAGGTCCAGCAGCGCCGCCGCCCCGGTCGCCAGCGCCACCCCGGCGAGCGCCCCGGGCACCGCCCGGACCGCGGCCGGCGCCCGCCGCCACAGCACCATCACCGCCACGGTCGCGGCCCCCAGGGCCACCGCGGTCAGCTCGGCCCGGCCGGCCAGCCGGACCAGCCCGGCCAGCTTCGCCACCGTGCCGCCCGGCGCCGGCGCGTCGGCCAGCGCGTACAGCTGGCCCGCGATCAGCACCAGCCCGATGCCCGCCAGCATCCCCTGCACCACGGCCACCGAGATCGCCCGGAACCACCGGCCCAGCCGCAGCGCCCCCATGCCCAGCTGCACCAGCCCGGCCGCGCACACCAGCACCCCCAGCGCCGCCGTGCCGTACGTCCGCACCGCCTCGAAGACCAGCACCGTCAGCCCCGCCGCCGGCCCGCTGACCTGGAGCGAGCTGCCCCGGAACCAGCCGGTGACCAGCCCGCCGACCACCCCGGTGATCAGCCCGAGCTCGGCCGGCACCCCGGAGGCGACGGCCACCCCCACGCACAGCGGCAGGGCCACCAGCGCCACCACGACGGACGCGCCCAGATCGTCCCGCAGCGTCACGGGCACGGATGGGACCCAAGAAGATCCGGGCCACGGCATGGCAAAGCCCCCTGTCCACGAAGTGATCGACGTCACCCAGCGTGGTGGGCGCACGCACCCACCCCCAAGTGACCACAGGGGGCCCGTCACGGAGCACACGCCGCACGCGCGCGGCGCACGGCCGCCCCGCGCCGAGGGCGTACCCGGGGCGCGGCGCGGCCGAAGGGGAGGGGCCGCCGGAGCCGGCGGCGGGCGGTCCGCGGACCGCCGCGGGGTCTAGCGGTAGTTCACGAACTGGATCGCGAAGTCCAGGTCCTTGCCCTTGAGCAGGGCCTGCACGGCCTGGAGGTCGTCACGGCTCTTGGAGCTGACGCGCAGCTCCTCGCCCTGGACCTGCGCCTTGACGCCCTTGGGGCCCTCGTCGCGGATGATCTTGGCGACCTTCTTGGCGTTCTCCTGGGAGATGCCCTCCTCGATGGTGGCGAAGATCTTGTACTCCTTGCCGGACAGCTGCGGCTCGCCGGCGTCGAGCGCCTTGAGGGAGATGCCGCGCTTGACCAGCTTGGTCTCGAAGACGTCGAGGACGGCCTTGACCCGCTCCTCGGAGTTCGCCTCCATCAGGATCTTCTCGCCGGACCAGGCGATGGTGGCGCCGGTGCCCTTGAAGTCGTAGCGCTGCGAGAGCTCCTTGGCGGCCTGGTTGAGGGCGTTGTCGACCTCCTGCCGCTCGACCTTCGAGACGATGTCGAAACTGGAGTCGGCCATGTCCTGTGGCTCCTTGAAATCGCTGGGGGATGTTCGGACGGACGCCGGCCGGGACACGCCCGGCCGGCTCCGCAAAGCCTAGCCACCAGCCCGGTCCGGAGCGCTGATCAACCGGGTGGCGAAGCACCCCCGGGCATCGGGTATTGTTTACGTCGTTGCCAGGGATCACCGCCGAAAAGCGGCTCCGGGGCGACATCCCATGGCGGTGTGCCCGAGTGGCCAATGGGAACGGACTGTAAATCCGTCGGCTCTGCCTACCCAGGTTCGAATCCTGGCGCCGCCACACGAGTGAGGCCCCCGTCCACTGCGGAAACGCAGCGGACGGGGGCCTTCTCGCATCCCCCGGGCCACTCCCTCGTTGACCTCGCATGATGCGATTCACACAGGCCAGGGCGCTGGCCCTCGGCGGGGCGCTGGCCACGGCACTGGTGGCGGGCGGACCGGCCGCGTACGGAGCACTGCAGGGCGAGGCCCCCGGGCACGGCACGTCCTACGTCGAGACCCGGCTCTTCTTCGGCACCGAGCGCGCCGACGGCGCCCCGGCCGTCACCGACGCGCAGTTCATGTCCTTCCTCGACCGCCGGGTCACCCCCGCCTTCCCCGAGGGCCTGACCCTCCAGCAGGGCCGCGGCCAGTGGCGCAACGCCCACGGCGTGGTCGAGCACGAGCGCTCCTACGAACTCCTGCTGCTCTACCCGGCCGCCGAGGCCGACCGCCGGGACGTGCGCGTCGAGCAGATCAGGGACGCGTACGCGAAGGAGTTCGCGCAGGAGTCCGTGGGGCGCGCCGACGCCCGTGCCCGGGTGGACTTCTGACCCGGACTCATCCGGCGCGACGGGGAACTCAGTTGCCGGCCACCGCCTTGACCGCCACACCGGCGGGGGTGGTGCCGGCGATCAGTTCCAGCGTCAGGCCGGCCGTGGCCGGGGTCTCGACCAGCTCGGCCAGCACGGCCGCCACGTCGTCGCGGGAGACCGGGCCCCGGCCGGTGCGGGCCTCCAGCCGCACCAGCCCGGTGCCCGCGTCGTCGGTGAGCTGCCCGGGCCGCAGGATCGTCCACTCCAGGCCCAGCCGGGTCTTCACGTACTCGTCGGCCGCGCCCTTGGCCCGCAGGTAGGCGTCGAAGACCTCGTCGCCCCGGTGGCCGGCGTCCGCGCCCATCGACGAGACCACCACGAAGCGCCGCACCCGGGCGCGTTCGGCCGCGTCGGCGAACAGCACCGCCGCGCCCCGGTCCACGGTGTCCTTGCGCCCGCTGCCGCTGCCCGGGCCCGCCCCGGCCGCGAACACCGCGGCGTCCGCGCCCTGGAGGACCGCCGCGACCCGCTCCACGGTCGCCGACTCCAGGTCGCACAGGACCGGTTCGGCCCCGGCCTCCCGGAGGGCCGCACCCTGCTCCCGGTCGCGGATGATGCCCGCGACCTCGTAGCCGCGCGCGGCGAGCAGGCGCTCCAGCCGCAGCGCGATCTGACCATGTCCACCAGCGATGACGATGCGCATGTCCCGACCGTACGTCGGCCCGCGCGGACGCGCTCAGGGACCGGGCTCCATCCGGCCCTGCCGGGGCAGGTCCAGGGCCACCGCCACGGCCGAGTCGCAGTACTCCCGGACGGCGCTGGTACGGGCCACCACCCGGCCGCGGTGGATGACGATCCGGCTGTAGGCCAGGGAGAGCACGCCCGCGATCCGGTCCCCGCGCACCGCCAGGAGCTCGGCCGGGAAGCCGGCCTCGACCCGGACCTCCGGCAGGCCCATGGCGCTCCGGGCGGCCGCGCCGACCGTGTCGTAGGCCTCGGCGGGGCGCAGCCCGCACTGGGAGGCCAGCAGGTAGGCCGCCTCCATCGGGTCGCCGCGGCCGACCGGGTTGGCGGCGTCCCGCAGGGCGCCGCTGCCGGCCGCCACCCGGACCCCCGCCGCCCGCAGCAGCCGGACCGGACCCGGCCGGGGCCCCCGGCGTTCCAGCGCGGCGCAGTCGCCCTGCGGCAGGCAGACCACGGTCACCCCGGCCGCCGCGAGCCGGTCGGCGGCCCGGGTGGCGACGTCCAGCGGGAGCCGCGACAGCCCCCCGCAGGGCCCGACGGACACCCCGGGGCGCAGGCCCCCGGCCATCGACGCGAGCCGGGCCAGCCGGGCCGGGTCGTCACCGTCCGTGTGCAGGTCCACCGGGCAGCCGTGCTCGGCGGCCAGCTCCAGGACCGCCTGCACGTACCCGGTGGGGTCGGGGTCCAGGTCGGGGCAGCCGCCGATGACGGAGGCGCCCATCTTGACCGCGTCGCGCAGCATCGCCAGCCCGTCCGCGCCCGCCACCCCGGTCAGCAGCCGGGGCACCGCCACCGCGGTCAGGTCGGTGAGCCCGCGCAGCGAGCGGCGGGCGCCCAGCACGGCTTCGAGGGGGCCGAGCCCGTGCACGTCCCCGATGCGCACGTGCGAGCGGACCGCGGTGGCGCCGTGGCCGAGCTGGAGCAGCGCGGCCTCGGTGGCCCGGCGCTGCACGTCCTCGGGGGCGTACGAGACCGGGCCCTCGGCGTCCGCGGTCAGAGCGGTGTCGCCGTGCGCGTGCGGCTCGGCGGGGGCCGGCAGCAGCAGGTAACCGCTGAGGTCGACCCGGGAGGAGGTGTGCGCGACCAGGCTCCCCGCGGTGCCCACCGCCTCGATCCGGCCCCCGCCGATCCGGACGTCCACCATCCGGCCGTCGGTCAGGCGGGCACCCGAGAGCAGCAGGGTGCCGGGGTCGGCGGCGGGGCCGGAGCCGCCCCCTGCGCCGCTGCCGCTGCGGGGGGAGTGGGGTGGCTGCTGCGGCTGGCTGTCGGGCATCGCGCTCCTGCGGGGGCTCGGGCGTACCTGGACCGTCGGGAGCTCGGGGGCCGCGGCCCAAGATCACGCAGCGTGGTCCGAGCCTAGGGGCCCGTACGGCGCGCTTCAGGGAGGAGCCGAATAGTCATACCGGTGTGGTGCCCCGGGGCGGAGGGGGCGTCAGAGGCCCCCGGGGAAGCGGCCGGGAGCCTTCGAAAGCGCGTCCCGGAGGCCCTGCGACAACGGATTTGGGCGATCGGCGGAAGGCCGTGTAATGTCTTCCCTGCTCGCCCCAATAGCTCAGTCGGTAGAGCGTCTCCATGGTAAGGAGAAGGTCTGCGGTTCGATTCCGCATTGGGGCTCTGGTGAGAGAGGCCCCCCACCCTCGGGTGGGGAGCTGATCACATCAAAGCGGCGTAGCTCAGTCGGTAGAGCAAGCGGCTCATAATCGCTGTGTCACCGGTTCAAGTCCGGTCGCCGCTACACACAGTAGCCGATTGTGGGGTCGGTCTCCCGATCGGCTACTCTTTTATGCGTTCATCCGTCCATCCGTCCGTCAAGGAGCACTCACGTGGCTGCCACCGACGTCCGCCCGAAGATCACGCTGGCCTGCGTGGAGTGCAAGGAGCGGAACTACATCACCAAGAAGAACCGGCGTAACAACCCGGATCGCATGGAGATGAAGAAGCACTGCCCGCGCTGCAACTCGCACACCGCGCACCGCGAGACCCGCTGACCCCAGCGAGTCCTCGCACTCAGGCTGTCATGAGGTCGTCCCCTTTCTGAGGGGGCGGCCTCGTGTCGTTTCCGCAGTTTTCTACCAGGAGGTAGTGAGCACATGGCGCTCGACCAGTCCTTCGTGGGGCGGACCTACCCGCCCACCGAGCCGTACGAGGTCGGCCGGGAGAAGATCCGGGAATTCGCGGTGGCCGTCGGTGACGACAACCCTGCGTACACGGATCCGGAAGCCGCCAAGGCGCTCGGGCACCAGGACGTGATCGCCCCGCCGACTTTTGTGTTCGCGATCACGTTCAAGGCCGCCGGGCTGGTCATCGAGGACCCGCAGCTGGGGCTGGACTACAGCCGTGTGGTGCACGGCGACCAGAAGTTCGCCTACACCCGGCCGGTGCGGGCCGGCGACCGCCTCTCGGTCACCTCCACCATCGAGGCGATCAAGTCCATGGCGGGCAACGACATCCTCGACATCCGCGGCGAGGTGCACGACCAGAGCGGCGAGCACGTGGTGACCGCGTGGACGAAGCTGGTCGCGCGCGCGGCCGAGGAGGCCTGAGATGACTGCGAAGATCGCGTACCAGGACGTCGAGGTCGGCACCGAGCTGCCCGCCCAGAGCTTCCCCGTGACCCGCGCCACCCTCGTCCAGTACGCCGGCGCCTCGGGCGACTTCAACCCGATCCACTGGAACGAGAAGTTCGCCAAGGAGGTCGGGCTGCCGGACGTGATCGCGCACGGCATGTTCACCATGGCCGAGGCGATCCGCGTGGTGACCGACTGGGCCGGTGACCCGGCGGCCGTGGTCGAGTACGGCGTGCGCTTCACCAAGCCGGTGGTGGTGCCCAACGACGGCACCGGCGCGCTGGTCGAGGTCGGTGCGAAGGTCGCGGCGCTGCTCGAGGACAACTGCGTGCGGGTGGACCTCACGGCCACCTGCGCCGGGCAGAAGGTGCTGGGCATGTCCCGCGCCGTGGTCCGGCTGGCCTGAGCCGCGGGCCCTGTGAACTGCTGGTTTCCCGGTGCGGGGGCCGGTCCCCGGGTGGGGGCCGGCCCCCGCACCGCGTTCCGGGTCCCCGGACCGGTTGACATAGTTAGTGATTGGCCACTAACTTAATCGCATGGTCAGGATGAGCGCGGAAGAGCGACGCGAGAGCGTGATCCGGGCGGCGATGCTCGAATTCGCCCGCGGCGGGTACTACGGCACCTCCACCGAGGCGATCGCCAAGCGGGTCGGGGTCTCGCAGCCCTATCTGTTCCGGCTCTTCCCCAACAAGCAGGCCATCTTCCAGGCCGCGGCCCTGCGCTGCACCGGGGAGATCACCCGGTTGTTCGGGGCGGCGACCGAGGGGCTGGAGGGCGAGGAGGCCCTGCACGCCATGGCCAACGCCTACACCCGGCTGATCTCCGAGCACCCCGAGCAGCTCCAGCTCCAGATGCAGGTGTACGTCGCGGTGTCCGCGGCCGAGGCCGCCGGGGACCACGAGTTCGGCGAGATGGTCCGGGCCGGCTGGTTGGAGCTCTGGGACACCGTCAAGGTCCCGCTGGGCGGCGACGACGGCGAGACCACCACCTTCATGGCGTACGGGATGCTCATCAACACCCTCGCCGCCATGGGCTTCCCGCCCGGTCACCGGATCTGGGAAGGTCTGTACCCCTCCGCCCGCCTCACCGGGCGGCTCGAGAAGTAGCCGCGCGGCGCCCGCAGCGCCGCGCCTTCTTCTGCCCAAGAAAGTTAGTCAGTAATTACTAACCCTACCGGGGGCGATCATGAAGCAGTCCGAGCACGCGCAACGATCCGAGCGGGACCTCCAGCCCGACCCGGGCCCCGCGGCACCCGCCAAGGGCCTCGGCCCCGCCGCCCGCTGGGCACTGATCATCACCAGCCTCGCCGGGTTCATGGCGGCCCTGGACAACCTCGTCGTCACCACCGCCCTGCCGGCGATCCGCAGCGACCTCGGCGGCAAGCTGGAAGACCTCGAATGGACGGTCAACGCCTACACGCTGACCTTCGCCGTCCTCCTCATGCTCGGCGCGGCCCTCGGTGACCGGTTCGGCCGCCGGCGGCTCTTCATCGGCGGACTCCTCGTCTTCACCGGCGCCTCCGCCGCCGCGGCCCTCTCGCCCGGCATCAATGAACTGATCGCCGCCCGGGCCGTCCAGGGCGTCGGCGCCGCCGTGATGATGCCGCTCACCCTCACCCTGCTGACCGCCGCCGTCCCGGAGGCCCGCCGCGGCATGGCCCTCGGCATCTTCGGCGCCGTCTCTGGCCTCGCGGTCGCCAGCGGCCCGCTGATCGGCGGCAGCCTCACCGAACACGTCGCCTGGCAGTGGATCTTCTGGCTCAACGTCCCGGTCGGCCTCGTCCTGCTGGTCCTCGCCCGGCTGCGGCTCGCCGAGTCCAAGGCCCCCGGCGCCCGGCTGGACGTCCCCGGCACCCTGCTGATCAGCGGCGGCCTCTTCGGCATCGTCTACGGCCTGGTCAACGCCAACGCCCACGGCTGGACCAGCGGTCCGGTGCTCACCGGCCTGATCGCCGGCCCGCTGCTCGTCGCCGGCTTCATCCACCACGGCTTCCGCGCCGAGCACCCGATGCTGCCCATGCGGCTCTTCCGCAACCGCGGCTTCTTCGGCATCAACATCGCCAGCATGCTGATGTACGTCGGGATGTTCGGCTCGATCTTCCTGCTGAGCCAGTTCCTCCAGGGCGTGTCCGGCTACTCGCCCACCGAGGCGGGGCTGCACATGCTGCCTTGGACCGCCATGCCGATGGTCGTCGCGCCGATCGCCGGCATCCTGTCCGACCGGATCGGCGGCCGCCCGGTGATCGTCGCCGGCCTCCTCTTCCAGGCGCTCGGCCTGGGCTGGTTCGCCGCGATCCTCTCGGCCGACGTCTCGTACGGGGCGCAGCTGCCGGCCCTCGTGCTGAGCGGCATCGGCATGGGCCTCTACTTCGCCCCCTCCTCGCACATCCTGATGTCCTCGGTCGCACCGGCCGAGCGGGGCATCGCCTCCGGCTCCAACGCCGCCCTGCGCGAGGTCGGCGGTGCGCTCGGCGTCTCGGTCCTGGCCTCGGTCTTCTCCGCCCAGGGTGGCTACCGCACCGCCCAGACCTTCACGGACGGCACCGTCCCCGCCCTGTGGATCGGCGTCGGTGCGGTGACGGTCGGAGCGGTGGTCGCCCTGCTGATCCCGGGCCGGGGCAAGCCGCAGCCCTCCGCCACCAGCGCCGCGCCGGCCGGTGCGGCGGCGCGGGTACCGGCGGGGCTGTGACCCGCCGCCCGCCCCGGGCGCCGGCCCTACTGGGGCCGGCGCCCGGCCGCCCGGCGGTGGCCGGGGCCTACGAGCCCCGCCGGCGATTGGGGCGGCCGTCGCGGAGCGGCGGTGCGGGGTTCGGGGCGGAGCCCCGCTGTACCCCTACCAGCCTCGCCGGCGTTTGAGGCGACCGTCGCGGCAGCGGCGGTGCGGGGGATCCGGGGGCAGCGCCC